>JAGXGN010000144.1 GCA_024636705.1 Halomonas sp. | reverse complement strand
GCCCAGATCTCCGGTGACGCGGTATGGGTGGCGGCCGATGGCTACACGGGGGCAACCACACTCTCCGTCGCCGCCCAGGACGGCATGGCAGCGCTTTCCAGCCAATTCGGCTGGTGGGATGCCTTCCTCGGTTTTATCCCCGGCTCGGTCGGTGAGACCTCGACGCTGGCGATCCTGCTGGGTGCCGTCGTGCTGCTCTGGACAAAGATCGCTTCCTGGCGAATCGTCCTGGGCGTCTTTCTCGGCATGGTAGCTACCAGTGCGCTCTTCAACCTGATCGGTTCCGACAGCAATCCGATGTTCGCGATGCCCTGGTACTGGCACCTTGTCGTGGGCGGCTTTGCCTTCGGCATGGTATTCATGGCCACCGATCCGGTATCCGCTTCGATGACCAACCCGGGCCGCCTGATATTCGGTGCGCTCATCGGGGTGATGACCGTACTGATCCGCGTGGTGAACCCGGCCTTCCCGGAAGGCATCATGCTGGCGATCCTGTTCGCCAACCTGTTCGCCCCGCTGATCGATCACTTCTTTGTACAGGCCAACATCAAGCGCCGCATGCAGCGCACCGGTGTTCCGGCCGAGGAGACTGCCTGATGGCACAGAGCAATAACTCCATCAAGAAGATCCTGACGGTGGCGTTCGTACTTTGTATCGTGTGTGCCGTCATCGTCTCCACCGCCGCGGTGGCGCTGCGGCCCTTGCAGCAGCGCAACGTGGAGCTCGACCGCAAGACCAACATCCTGGAGGTGGCGGATCTCTACGAGCCGGGCATGGATATCCAGACCGCTTTCGAGAAGGTCACGCCACGGGTGGTAGATCTGCGGTCCGGCGAGTACACCGACCAGTTCGACCCCGCGACTTACGACAGCTTCCAGGCGGCCAAGGATCCGGCCCAGTCTCGCACGCTGTCCGGTGAGAGGGATATCGCCGGCCTGTCGCGTCAGGAGGCGTACAGCACCGTCTACCTGGTGGGCAATCCGGACGACCCCGAGCAGCTCATCTTGCCGATCCGCGGCCAGGGCCTCTGGGGCCTGATGCGCGGGTATCTCTCGGTGCAGGGTGACGGCAACACCATCGAGGGCATCACCTTCTACTCCCATGCCGAGACCCCCGGCCTGGGTGGCGAAGTCGACAACCCGAACTGGAAGGCCCAATGGCAAGGCAAGGAGGTCTATGATGAGCAGGGCGACCTGGTGCCTGCCATCGAGCTGGTCAAGGGTGGTGCCAACGAGAGCACGGAAGTGGACGCTCTGTCTGGTGCGACACTGACCAGTCGCGGTGTCACCAACATGTTGCAGTTCTGGCTGAGCCCTGAAGGCTTCGGTGCGTACCTGGCGAAGTTCCGTAGCGGTGTGGACCAGGACGATGCCGAGCAAGCTGACGTCGAACTCGAAGCGGAAGGAGCCTGATCATGGCAGAAACGACTCCCAAGGGCGTATTGACGACCCCGATCTTCAAGAACAACCCCATTGCGCTGCAGATACTGGGTATCTGTTCGGCCTTGGCGGTGACCAGCAGCATGAGCGTGTCGCTGGTCATGACACTGGCGGTGATCTTCGTCACGGCCTTCTCCAGCATGTTCATCTCCCTGATCCGCAACCACATCCCCTCCTCGATCCGCATCATCGTGCAGATGACCATCATCGCGTCATTGGTGATCGTGGTAGACCAGATCCTCAAGGCCTATGCCTACGAGATATCCAAACAGCTCTCGGTGTTCGTCGGGCTGATCATCACCAATTGCATCGTGATGGGGCGCGCCGAAGGCTTCGCCATGTCCAATACCCCGGGGCTGTCTTTCCTGGATGGCATCGGCAACGGGCTGGGCTACGGCTTCATCCTGATGGTAGTCAGCTTCATCCGCGAGCTGTTCGGGTCCGGAAGCGTCTTCGGTTTCACTGTGCTGGCCCCGGTACAGGATGGTGGTTGGTATGTGCCCAATGGCCTGTTCCTGCTGCCACCTTCGGCGTTCTTCATCATCGGGCTGCTGATCTGGGTGCTGCGCACCCTGAACCCCGAGCAGATCGAGGAGAACGAGTTCAAGATGAAGGAAAACACTCAGCCGAAGGAGGCCGTTTAACATGGAACACTATCTCAGCCTGTTCATCGCCTCGGTCTTCGTCGAGAACATGGCCCTGGCGTTCTTCCTCGGCATATGTACCTTCATTGCCGTCTCCAAGAAGGTATCGTCGGCCTTCGGCCTGGGTATAGCGGTCAGTGTGGTGCTGGTGATCACCGTTCCGGTCAACAATCTCATCCTGACCTACCTGTTGGATGAGGGGGCCCTGACCTGGACCGGGATCAGTGGTGCCGAGAACATCGATCTGGCCTTCCTCGGCTATCTAAGTTACATCGGCGTGATCGCCGCCATCGTGCAGATCCTCGAGATGTTCCTCGACAAGTACGTGCCCGTGCTCTACAACGCGCTGGGCGTGTTCCTGCCGCTGATCACCGTTAATTGCGCGATCCTCGGTGCGACCCTGTTCATGTCCGAGCGCAGCTACAACTTCGGTGAGTCCGTGGTCTATGGCTTCGGTTCCGGTGTGGGCTGGGCTCTGGCCATCACGGCGTTGGCCGGCATCCGCGAGAAGCTGAAATACAGCGATGTTCCCGGTTCGCTTCAGGATTGGGCATCACCTTCATCACCGTGGGTCTGATGTCGCTGGGCTTCATGTCATTCTCCGGCATCCAACTCTGAAACAGGTGGAGTCATCTCGACGACGCCTGTCGTCGGGACCCGGCAACGTCAAGCAATAGGAAACCGACATGGTTGATACAGCAGTCATCTTGCTCGGTGTGTTCATGTTCACCGTGATCATCATCGGCTTGGTCATGGTGATCCTGGCCGCGCGCAGCAAGCTTGTCAGTACCGGTGACGTGCAGATCGAGGTCAATGACGACCCCGAACACACCGTGACCACCCAGGCCGGTGGCAAGCTCCTCAATACCCTGGCCGCCAATGGGATTTTCCTGTCGTCCGCCTGTGGTGGTGCCGGCACCTGCGCCCAGTGCAAGTGTCGCGTGGAAGAGGGTGGCGGCGGCATCCTGCCCACCGAGGAATATCACTTCACCATGCGCGAGAAGAAGGACGGCTGGCGGCTGTCCTGTCAGGTACCGGTCAAGCAGGACATGAAGATCGAGGTGCCTGAGGAGGTCTTCGGCGTCAAGAAATGGGAGTGTGAGGTCATCGCCAACCCCAACGTCGCGACCTTCATCAAGGAGCTCAATCTTCGCCTGCCAGAGGGACAGGAAGTGGGCTTCCGGGCCGGTGGCTATGTGCAGACGGTGGCACCGCCCTACGATATCTCCTTCAAGGACTTCGATATCGAGGAGGAGTATCGCGGCGACTGGGAGAAGTTTGGGCTCTTCGATATTTCCCACAAGAACGAGGAGGAGGTCATTCGTGCCTACTCCATGGCCAATTACCCGGAAGAGAAGGGCATTCTCAAGTTCAATATCCGTATTGCCACACCGCCACCCAACACCAATCATCCGCCTGGACTGATGTCCACCTTCCTCTTCAGCCTGAAGCCGGGTGACAAGGTCACCGTTATGGGACCCTTCGGCGAGTTCTTCGCTAAGGACACCGACGCCGAGATGGTCTTCATCGGGGGTGGCGCCGGCATGGCACCGATGCGCAGTCACATCTTCGACCAGCTCAAGCGCCTGGAATCCAAGCGCAAGATGACTTTCTGGTATGGTGCACGTTCCTGGCGTGAGACCTTTTATAATGATGAATACGACCAACTGGCCGAGGAGTTCCCCAACTTCGAGTGGCACCTGGCGCTCTCCGACCCGCAGCCCGAGGACAACTGGGAGGGTCCCACCGGCTTCATCCACAATGTCCTCTACGACATGTATCTCAAGGATCATCCGGCTCCCGAGGACTGCGAGTACTACATGTGTGGACCCCCCATGATGAATGCCTCCGTCATCAAGATGCTGGTCGATCTGGGCGTGGAGCCCGAAAACATCATGCTTGACGATTTCGGTGGGTGATGACTGCCGCTTTCGCGTAATCCTCGCGTTCAAGCAGTCTGCGGGCCGACCTCAGGGTCGGCCCTCTTGCGTTGAGCCGATGTCAGGTCGTGGGGTGGTCCCTTGGCTTACCGCCCACCAATATCGCGATAGTCGCCTGTCGTCATCTCGGGTATCAGACGTCTCACGCTGTGGATCTCAAGCGATGAAGTGTTGTCATATAAACAGGATGGCCGATCTTTCCCGTTATCGAGGAGCAGTACAATGATGCTTTATCTGTTGGTATTCGTCTTCATGCTGGTGATCATGGCCGCCATGGCGATCGGCGTGATCATGGGACGCCGCCCCATCCCCGGGTCCTGTGGTGGGTTGAATCAGCTCGGCATGAAGGAAGGCTGTGAGATCTGTGGCGGCAAGGACGAGGTCTGCGAGGAAGAAGGGCGCAAGGCCAGCGGTGGTGCCCGCCGTCGCAGCGACGAGAATCGCGGAGTCGACCTGGGCTACGATGCCGTTCGGCGTTAAGCGGACAGCAAGGCGTGAAGGGGCCGTCACGGTGCCGCTTCCGTGAGGAAAGCCGCGACGGTCGCATTTTCATTGCCTATGAAGACGTCATCTGTCCTAGATAGCACGGCGGTGAGCTGGGCTCGAGGTCGGTGGCATCCTCTTCATGGAGCGCCTCAAGGATGGCCTCGCGAAGCAAGGGCAGATGTGACGCCTGGATGTCACGGCTCGCGGTCAGCAGGGTGAGTCGACCGCGGCGTGAGTAACGCATCAGGGGAAGCAGGTTTTCCGGCGCATCCCCCAGTTCCCGTCGATAGCGGTCAGCGAAGCTGTCATGACTGATGGTCTGCTGGTGATATTGTCGGCGCAGTCCCGGCGAGGGTGAGGCATCCCGATACCAGTCGGTGATGCCCAGGTTGTCTCGTCGCTTGCCGCGTGGCCATAGCCGATCGACCAGGACTCTCGCACCATCATCCTTCTCGAGGGGCCTGTAGAGGCGTTTCAATTGGATGTCATAGCTCATCGGGATGCTTCCTTCGGGATGTCACCTGATGCTTTCTAATGCTTGCCTGGCGTGGTCCTGCCAGTCACCGGGTAATTCGGTTGCGCGTCTCAGTGCTTCACGTGCCTGGGTCACATCGCCTTGGTTCCGAAGCACCAGCCCCAGGTTGAGCCAGCCAGCGGCCAAGTCCGGTCGCCGCTTCACGGCAATACGATAGGCCTCGATGGCCGCTTGTGGATCACCCTTCGCCTGTCGAGCGTTGCCTAGGGCGAAGTGTCCCATGGCCGAGCCAGGGAAGCGTTCGACCAGCGATTCCCAGGCCGGAAGCGAGGCAGAAGCGCCTTGCACACGTTCAAAGGCGTCAATGGCTTCCATGGCGGTGAGCTCGGCGACGGTTTCGGGCATTGCCTCGCCAGGCGTCAACGCCACGAAACCCCAGCGGTTGCTGCGTGCCCAGGTCGCATCGAAACGGCGGAAGGATTCGATCCGTCCGGGTTCCATGCCACTGTGCAGTATCAGGTCTTCTGCATCCAGGTCATAACCGATGGCCACGGCATAGTGCCAGAGTGGCCAGGCAGGAAGTGACAGGTTTTGCATCACTACCACGGGGTGGCCGGTATCGATCTCGGTGAGAAGGGCGTCGAAGGTTGGCGCTATCGGGAAGGGGATACGGCCCTGGCGTCGGACCGTGGCGAGCATTTCGGGTTGGACGCTACCCTCACGCCCCGGCAGGAAGACCTGGGGAATCAGGTCATCGACATTGACGTCCACGCCCTCGGCATTGAGCACCATGGCCAGCGAGGCCGGACCGCACTGGTAATCACGCTGGCCATGAAAGGGGATCTCATCGAGCAGCACTTGTCGGGCCAGCCGTCTTTCGGTGGTCTCGGCAAGCCGCGGCGTCGTGGCACAGCCGGCCAGGATGAGCGTCAGCAACACCAAGGCGAGAACGCCCGCAAGGCGGGCGTTCAAGGGAGCTTGGCGCTGCCGTGGATGGCAGGCGATCATGGCATTCCCCGGATCAGCGGGTGAAGGGGAAGACGTTGGTCAGCCCCAGAATGTCAGTCACCAGCAAGATGACGAAGACGGCGAACAAGGCGCCGACCACGCTGGCACCGGCCGGTAGCTGTTCCAGCTGGTCGGCCATGTCGGCGGCTTCGTGATCCGAGAGTGCTGCCACACGCGCTTCGACCTCGACAGGGTCGACGCCTTGGGTCAGGAGTTGCTGCTGGACATCGTCCCGGGCGAGAACCTCGTGGATGCGCTCGCGATCGGACAGTTGGCGTTCCGCCGACAGGGCCTCTTGGGTACTGATGAGGTCACTACCGGCCTGGGGGGCTGCGGCGACGGGCAGACTGGCCAGCACAAGGCAGGCAATGAGGAGTGGGCTGAGGTAGCGGTAGATTTTCTTCATGGGGGTGCTCCTTGTTTCTTGGATGGACTTCCGGCTCCGTATCTGCGCCACAGGTCGCGTCCTGGCGATGATGTGGTCATGATGTCACAACGGCGATGCACTGCCAGTATAGACAGAAATACCATGGATTCTCATGCCCTTGCCGGCGCAATTTCCTGCCGGGGCTTTCGAGCGTCCTTCCTTCACGCGGCCATGATGGATGACGATCAACCAATCCGGTAGGAAGACGGCATCTCGGCCAGCAGGCCACGGCCTCCGGCGAGGGTGAGGGACAGGTCATGGAGGCCGTCCTTTACCGGCAGAGCGGCGGCACCCTTGATCGCCAGGTCCAGACGCTGGGCAAACAGCAGGAGCTTGTGCAGACGCTTCATCGGCAGGCGATTCAGTGCCTGCTGGTAAGCCGGGCGACGTTTCTCGAAGATGGCCGGTTTCTGGGCCTTGCAGGCGTGTTCGAAGCTCTGGCCCTGGTCGAGATGCTGATGCAGCGACAGCAGGGTGCGGAGTTCCCGGGTCAGTGCCCAGAGGATGAGAGTGGCGTCCACGCCCTCTCCATAGAGTCCATCCAGGATCCGTGGTACCCGTGTCCGGTCACCTGCCAGGCAGGTATCCATCAGGGTGAAGACATCGAAACGGGCATTGTCCTCCACGCCCCCGGCGATTTCACGAGGCGTGATGCGGGACGCCCCGGGATGCATGAGGGCCAGCTTCTGCAACTCCTGGTCGGCAGCCAGCAGGTTGCCTTCCGTTCTCTCGCCGAGCAGACGAGCGGCATCGAGGTCGAGCTGAAGACCATGGCGACCGGCCTGGTCGCGCAGCCAGAAGCCCAGCCGAGAGGGGTCCACCGGCCACACCGGGACGAAAAGTCCGGCCTTGTCCAGGGCCTGGAACCAGGCACTCTTCTGCTGGCGGAAATCGAGCCTACCCATGGCGAGCAGCAGGATGTTGTCGCTATCCTTGAGGCCATCGGCATAGGCCTTGAGTGCCTGGGCGCCCTCCTGGCCAAGTTTACTGCCCGCCAGACGCAATTCGATCAACTTGCGTGAGGCGAAGAGGGACAGGCTGGCGGATGCCTCATACAGACGGCTCCAGGCAAATTGGCCCTCGACATGCAGTACCTCGCGTTCCTCGATGCCCGCCTGCCGAGCCGCACTACGCACGGCGTCACAGGCATCGCGGTGCTGGAGCGGCTCATCCCCGGCGACGATCACCACCGGTGGGAGTTTCTTCGTCAGCGCCTCGGGCAGTTTGTCGGCAAAGACTTTCATCCGATCACCCTCCTGCGCATCAAGCGCCTCGTCATCTGTCGCTGTCTTCGCTCGCCAAGGCCCCGAGCCGGTCCAGCAGGCGTCTGACGGCCTCCTCCCGGAGTTGCGTGCGGGCGTCCTGGCGTAGATCGTCCTGGGAAAGGAGGTTGTCATCGTTCAGGGTGAACCGTGTGCTGACCTCGATGCGTTGCTGGTCGAGCAGATAGGCACCGTCGCGGCGACGTTGCACCGAGAAGGGAAGCGTCAGGGACGCCTCGATTTCCCTGGGGCCGGTCGCCAGGATACTCAGAGGGCGTTCGCGAAACACCTCCTCTCCCAGGTTGAGTACCCTTGGCGCCTCATCGTGAACGCGGGTGCCGGCCGCCTGGAGGCGCTCCTTGGCGAGTCGCAGAACGTCGCTGTCGGGACCGGCCAGGGCAAGCTCGTCGCTTACCCTCTCTGGGCCATCGAGGCCGCGCAGGCGGAAACCACAGCCGGCCAGGGTCAGGGTGGCACCGCTGATCAGGGTCAGGTGAAGAAAGTCTCGGCGATGCATGGTGATCTCCTTGGCCGGACGCGAATCAGCCGACGACGATGTTGACGAGTTTTCCGGGCACCACGATCACCTTGCGGATCGCCTTGCCCTCGGTGTGGCGCTGTACGTTCTCGGCGGCAAGCGCCTGGGCCTCGATGCTCGCCTTGTCGGCATCCGCGGCCACCTCGAGGCGTGCCCGCAGCTTGCCGTTGACCTGAACCACCAGTTCGATGCTGTCCCGGGCCAGGGCGGAGGCGTCCAGCGTCGGCCAGGGCGCATCGATAGCCGGCTCGGCGTGACTGAGCGCCTGCCATAGGGCATGGGCGATGTGGGGGGTGATGGGGGAGAGCAGCAGTACGCTGGCTTCCACCGCTTCGCGAGCAACGGCCAGGCCCAGCGGTGAGGTGTCGTCGAAGCGACCCAGGGCGTTGGATAGCTCCATCACCGCGGCGATGGCGGTGTTGAAGGTGGTACGCCGGCCGATGTCGTCGCTGGCCTTCTTGATGGTCTCATGGGTCTTGCGACGCAGGGCCTTCTGG
>JAGXGN010000143.1 GCA_024636705.1 Halomonas sp. | reverse complement strand
CTGTCCATCGTGCAGAAGGTGATGACCTGGCATGGCGGCAGTGCCTCGGTGGACGAAAGCCCCACCCTGGGTGGCGCCCGCTTCACCCTCTTGTTGCCGCGACGCCTGACTACGCCGGCTTGATGCCCTCCAGCACCGCGAAGGATGTCTCCCGGGCGGTGCGCAGGAAGTCCTGCATCCAGGGGGCCTCCCGGGTCTCCTCGCGGAAGGCGGCGAAGAGCGTGCTCCAGACCCCCGTTTCGCCCAGCGGCACCGCGCTGACATAGTGGCGCTCCAGGTACTCGGTGAGTGCCCAGTTGGGGAGTGCACAGACGCCCCGGCCGCTGGCGACGAGCTGCATCATCATGATGGTCAGCTCGGCCGTGCGCAGTTCGCTCGGGCGTACGCCGGCGGGGTCGAGGAACTGGGTGAAGACGTCGAGGCGGGCGTGTTCCACCGGATAGGTGATCAGGGTCTCCTCGGCCAGGTCTTGCGGGGTGACGAAGGGCTTGCCGGCGAGCCGGTGCTGGCGAGCCACCGCCAGCAGCCCCTCATAGCGAAAGAGGGGTTCGTAGAAGACGCCCGCCAGGGGTTGGGGGTCGGCGGTGATCACCAGGTCGAGCTGTTCCCGGGCCAGGGCCGGCAGGGGATCGAAGTGGTAGCCGTCGGGGATGTCGATCTCCACCTCCGGCCAGTGGTCCCGGAAGTGGTCGATGGTCGGCATCAACCACTGGAAGCAGCTGTGACACTCGATGGCCATGTGCAGGCGTCCCTGTTCGGTGCCGGCCAGCCGGGCCAGGTCGCGTTCGGCCATGCGGACCTGGGGCAGCACCTGTTCGGCCAGGACGAGCAGCCGCTGCCCGGCCCGGGTGAATGCCACCGGTCGAGTCTTGCGCACGAACAACGGGCTGTCCAGCCGCTCCTCCAGATCCTTGATCTGATGGGAAAGGGCCGACTGAGTCAGATGAACCCGTTCGGCGGCCTCGACCAGAGAGCCGGCATCCCGCAGGGCAACCAGGGTGCGCAAGTGGCGAAGTTCGAGCATGACAGTGAGCCGCTTTCATTTTAGATTTAGCGAAGTTTAGATAAATTCAATCGTGGAGGCTAGAAGCTCGCCTCACATCCCGGACCCAAGGAATGTCAATGTCTTGTTCACACCCCATCGTCCTTCTTCGCCTGGCACTGCTGGGCGGGATTGCCCTGCTGGCCGGTTGTACCGCCATGACAGGCGGCGAACCCCGTCCCGAGATAGCGGATCTTTCGGAGGGCGGTCGGGCGCTGGCGACCACGTCCACGGCGCCCCTGATGCCTTCGGCCTTCTTCGCTGGCGGCGCCGAGGCCTTCCAGGCCTGGCGTTGCGAACCTGACCAGGACCTGGTCACGGCCCATCCCGAGGACGAGCTGCGCCTCTGGTCCGCCCATGGCGCCTGGCGGCTTCAACCAGCGGTGGTGGCCAGTGGGGCGCGCTACCAGGACGGTGGCCTGAGCTTCTGGAACAAGGGCGACGCCGCCGTGGTGGAGGGGCCCAGTGGCCGTCTCGACTGCGCCCGTGGCGTCGAGCGCCAGGCGCTAACCCGCCAGGAACGCCCCGGCATCATGTTCCATGGGCGCGGCAACGAGCCGGGCTGGACGGTCAGCCTGCCTAATGACGTGACCGAGCTCGACCTCTTGCTGGACTCCGGTACCCGGCAGCTCACGCTGCCCTACCGCGTGACCGTCCTGGACAACGAGGCAGGGCGCATGATCCTGGCCAGCGGCCGGGCCGACATCCCCTTCACGCTGCGTATCGAGGGGGCCTCCTGCTTCGATGACATGAGCGGTGAACCCTTCCCGGCACGTGTCACCCTCACCTTCGACGGCGAGCAGTATCGAGGCTGTGGGCAGGGAATCGCGCCCTGAGGCAGGTTCAGCAGCCGACCTCGGCGTGCCAGACCTGCGGGACATAGGCCCCGAGACAGAGGGATTCGCACGGGTCGATATCAGGACGTCGCCCAGGCCGGGCCGGCCGCCAGGATACGCGCCTGCACGTGGCAGTCGTCGCGGTGGGCGCCGGGCAGGTAACCGGTACTCATCAGGAATTCGCCGGTGATCTCGGGGCCGGTGAAGCGAAAGGTCCGCTTGAAGAGCCTGATCCAGTCGGCGTGGGAGAGCGGGTGGTGGTGATCAAGCCAGTGGCCGAAGCTGCCATGTTCGGCCTGCAACCCACGTATCACCCCGGCATTGTGGATGACGGCCGCCACCTTCAGGCGGTTGCGGATGATGCCGGCATCGCTCAGCAGCCTCGCCCGCTCGGACTCACCGTAACCGGCGACACGATCGATGTCGAACCCCTCGAAGGCGGTACGGAAGGCCTCGCGCTTCTTCAGTACCGTCAGCCAGGAAAGCCCCGCCTGGTTGATTTCCAGCACCAGGCGCTGGAAGAGGTCAGTGTCGTTATCCACCGGGAAGCCGTACTCATGGTCGTGATAGGGGCCGTGATACGGGTGGCCCGGTGCCAGGTCACAGTAATATGCCATCGATGCCCCTCCCGCTGTGGCTATTGGCAATTCCCTTCGCGCTTGTCAGGATGGCATCTCTCAAAAAAGGAGTCGATCATGCAATATCTGCACACCATGGTTCGCGTCAGCGACCTCGATGCGTCGCTGCATTTCTACTGTGACCTGCTGGGCCTGACGGAGGTGCGCCGCAAGGAGAACGAGAAGGGCCGCTTCACCCTGGTCTTCCTCGCTGCCCCCGAGGACGAGGCGCGCTCCGCCGAGCTCAAGGCGCCCGAGCTGGAGCTGACCTGGAACTGGGACCCGGAGGAATACACCGGCGGCCGCAACTTCGGCCACCTGGCCTATCGGGTCGATGACATCTATGCCCTCTGCGAGCATCTCCAGGCAAATGGCGTGACCATCAACCGGCCGCCGCGTGATGGCCACATGGCCTTCGTCAGGAGCCCGGACAATATCTCCGTCGAGTTGCTCCAGAAGGGTGATCCCCAGGCGCCGAAGGAGCCCTGGGCTTCCATGGAAAATACCGGAACCTGGTGATCAATCCGGGCGCCAGGCCATCCGTCCGCTGCCCAGTAAGACGATGGCGACGGCGCCGAAGAGGTAGAAACCCTGGAGTTCCAGGGCCCAGCCGCCGTTGCTGTTGAAGGTCGTTAACTCGCCCATGTGCACCAGGAAGATCGCGATCACCATGTTGATGGCCATCAGCAGGCCCGCCACGCGGCTGCGCCAGCCGATCAGCGCCATCAACGGCGCCACCACCTCGCCGACCAGTACGCCGTAGGCGAGCACGGTCGGCAGGCCCTGGGCGGCGAGGGTATTGCCGATCCAGGCCAGGCTGCCCGGGTTGAGCAGCTTGGTCAGCCCGTGGGGGAGCAGCAGGCCGGCCACGGTCAATCGCAGGATCAGCTTGCCGAGGGCATCGTTATGGAGCGCTTGGAGCATGCAGGGCCTCATGGGGGAGCAAAGAATGGGGGGCGGGGAATTGTCTCGATGCCCCGGCTGGGGCAAGCTTGGCGTCTGGGCAATCGCCTCACGCCTCAAGGAAGATACCATGATGATCAAACCGTTACGCAACACATTGCTGCTGGTGGTCGGTGCTCTGTTGCTCGCCGCCTGCGGTGGCGGCCCGGCTCCCCGGGTCGCCGACGAGCCTGGGGGCCGGCTCGAGGGCCCGGTGGTCGGGCAGCGCTGGAACCTGCTGCTGGTGGGCACCAACGAGCGGCTCGAGATGCCGGAGCGCCCCCACTTCGTGATCGACCGCGACGGCCGGGTCAGCGGCAGCGATGGCTGCAATCAGATAAACGGCAGGGCACAGTTGGGTGAGAACAATCGCATCGCCTTCTCCCAGCTTGCCACCACCCGCCGCGCCTGCCCCCAGGCGCAGGCTGCCGCCCGCGTCACCGGCATGCTGGAGCGTGCCTACCGCTATCTGATCGACCACGACCGGCTGGTGTTCTTCGGCCCCGACCAGCGGGTGTTGGGTGGTTGGCGACGCGCCAACTAATCTGTAGCGGTCGAGTCGGACGAGGCGTATGATATACCTGTATATCACTCTTGTTGGAGGCCCATCATGCTGGCCATACGACTCCCCGCCGACATCGAGGCCCGCCTCGAGGCCCTGGCCAAGGCTACCGGCCGCACAAAGACCTACTATGCCCGCGAGGCGATCCTCGAGCACCTGGACGACCTCGAAGATATCTACCTGGCCGAGAAGACCCTGGAACAGGTGCGCCGTGGCGAAATGACCACTCATAGCCTGGATGATGTGGAGCGTGAGCTTGGCCTGGCGGATTGAACTCACGAACGATGCCGTCAGGCAGCTCAAGAAGATAGGACATACGGACGCCAAGCGCATCCGTGATTATCTCCGCTCCCGAGTACAGCCCCTGGAAGATCCTCGACAGCTGGGCAAGCCACTGAGCGGACATCTCAGTGAGCTCTGGCGCTACCGCGTGGGCGATTACCGGATCATCGCCAGCATCGAGGATGACGAGGTACGAATCCTGGTCATCCGAGTTGGCCACCGACGTGATATCTATCGCAAATCGCCCTAGCCGATCGCGTACCAGGTATCTGAGCTATTCTCGTGCTTGGCATGCCCAGTCGTCCATCCTCGACGGTCTTGCGCGACGCACTGCTGTCACAGCGCGGCGATCTTGTCGCGCTGCTCGACCAGTACCTTGCGAGTGGCCTGGAAGTCCGCCAGCTTGCCGCGCTCCTTCTCGACCACCGCCTCGGGGGCCTTGGCAACGAAGCTCTCGTTGCCGAGCTTCTTCTCGATGCCACCGATCAGCGTGTCCTGCTTGTCGATCTCCTTGGCCAGGCGTGCCAGCTCGGTATCCTTGTCGATCAGACCGGCCATGGGCACCAGTACCTCCATGTCGCCCACCAGCTGGGTGGCCGATAGTGGCGCCTGGTCGGGGTCGTCGAGCCAGGTGATGCGCTCGAGCTTGGCCAGCTTGGCCAGGTAGAGGCGATTGGCCTCCAGGCGCTCGCGGTCGGCGGCCCCTCCCTTGGTCAGTTGGACTTCCAGCGGCTTGCCCGGGGCGATGTTCATCTCGGCGCGGATGTTGCGCACCGCGACGATCACGCCCTTGAGCCACTCGATATCGCGCGTCGCCGACTCGTCGATCCTGCTTTCATCGGCCTGCGGCCAGGGCTGGACCATCAGGGAATCCCCCTCGCCCTGGCGGGTGCCGGCCAGTGGGGCCACACGCTGCCAGATCTCCTCGGAGATGAAGGGCATCATGGGGTGTGCCAGGCGCAGGATCGCCTCGAGCACGCGGACCAGGGTGCGGCGTGTGCCGCGCTTGGCTTCCGCGGAGGCCGCCTCGTTCGCTCCCGACATCCTGTCTCCCGCGACATTGGCACTTCCCTGTGCGGCATCCCACAGCACCGGCTTGGAGAGCTCCAGGTACCAGTCGCAGTACTCGTTCCACACGAAGTCGTAGAGCGCCTGGGAGGCATGGTCGAAGCGGAACTCCTCCAGGGCCTTCGTTACCTGGGCCTCGGTCTGCTGCAGGCGAGAGACGATCCAGCGGTCGGCCAGCGACAGCTCGATCTCGCCGCCCTGTCCGTCAAGAGAGGCGCCACAATCCTGGCCCTCGGCATTTATCAGCACATAGCGCGAGGCGTTCCACAACTTGTTGCAGAAGTTGCGGTAGCCCTCCAGGCGGCCCATGTCGAACTTGATGTCGCGCCCGGTGGTGGCCTGGGAGAGGAAGGTGAAACGCAGGGCGTCGGTGCCGTGGGGCTCGATGCCCTCGGGGAACTCGTCGCGGGTGGCCTTGGCGATCGCCTTGGCCTTCTGCGGCTGCATCAGGCTGCCGGTGCGCTTCTCTACCAAGGTCTCCAGGTCGATGCCGTCGATCAGGTCGATGGGGTCGAGCACGTTGCCCTTGGACTTGGACATCTTCTGGCCCTGGCCGTCGCGCACCAGGCCGTGCACGTAGACCTGCCGGAAGGGCACCTCGCCCATGAACTTGCCGGTCAGCATGATCATCCGCGCGACCCAGAAGAAGATGATGTCGAAGCCGGTGACCAGCACGCTGGAAGGGTGGAAGGTGGCCAGTTCCGGGGTCTGCTCCGGCCAGCCCAGGGTGCCGAAGGTCCAAAGCCCGGAGCTGAACCAGGTATCCAGCACGTCCTCGTCCTGGGTCAGGGCGAGGTCGGTGGTGAGATCGTGCTTCTGCCGGGCCTCCGCCTCGCTGCGTGCCACATAGACGTTGCCGTCCGCGTCGTACCAGGCGGGGATGCGATGCCCCCACCACAGCTGGCGGGAGATGCACCAGTCCTGGAGGTCGCGCATCCAGGCGAAGTACATGTTCTCGTAGTTCTTCGGCACGAACTGGATATCGCCGTTTTCCACCGCCTCGATGGCCGGCTTGGCCAGGCTTTCCACGGCGACGAACCATTGGTCGGTCAGCAGCGGCTCGATGACATCGCCGGAGCGATCACCATAGGGCAGGGTGTTGCTGACCGTCTCCACCTGTTCGAGCAGGCCGGCGGCGTCCATGTCGGCGACGATCGTCTCGCGTGCCTCGAAACGGTCCAGGCCGGCATAGGCCTCGGGCAGGCTCGGATCGATATCGGGCAGCGGGCGGCCCTGATAGTCGAAGACCTCGGCGCGGGCCAGGAGTCGAGCGTCCTGGGTGAAGACATTCATCAAGGGCAGATCGCGTCGCTTGCCCACCGCATAGTCATTGAAGTCGTGGGCCGGGGTGATCTTCACGCAGCCCGAGCCCTTATCCATATCGGCATGTTCGTCGGCCACCACCGGAATGCGCCGCCCGACGAGCGGGAGCGTAACGAACTTGCCTACCAGCGAGGCGTAGCGGGGATCTTCCGGGTTGACCGCCACCCCGGTGTCGCCGAGCAGGGTCTCGGGGCGGGTGGTGGCGACGACCAGATAGGGCTTGCCTTCATCGGTGGTCACGCCGTCGGCCAGCGGGTAGCGGAAGTGCCAGAAGCTGCCCTGCTGGTCGCGGTTCTCGACCTCGAGATCCGAGATGGCGGTGTGGAGGGTAGGGTCCCAGTTGACCAGCCGCTTGCCGCGATATATCAGCTCTTCCTCATGGAGGCGCACGAAGACCTCCTGCACCGCCTTGTAGAAGCCGTCGTCCATGGTGAATCGTTCGCGCGACCAGTCGACGCTCGCCCCCATGCGGCGCAGCTGGCGGGTGATATGGTCACCGGATTCGTGCTTCCAGTCCCAGACCCTGTCGATGAAGGCCTCGCGCCCCAGGTCGAAACGGGTCTTGCCCTCCTCGGCGGCGATCTTGCGTTCCACCAGCATTTGCGTCGCGATGCCGGCATGGTCGGTGCCCACCTGCCAGAGGGTGTTGCGCCCCTGCATCCGCCGCCAGCGGATCAGGGTGTCCATGATGGTGTCCTGGAACGCGTGGCCCATGTGCAGGCTGCCGGTGACATTGGGTGGCGGGATCATGATGGCGTATGGTTCGCCCTTGCCGGAGGGGGCGAAGCGGTTGTCGGCTTCCCAGCGCTCGTACCAGCGGGATTCGATCTGCTCGGGTTGGTAGGTCTTGTCCATGGGGGGTTCCGGGTCCAGAAATGATCACCGCCGGCCAGGAGGCAGGACGGCAGAAGATGGCGATGAAAAATGGGGCTGATTATAGCCCGGCGGAACACGATACGTCATACAGCGAGGGGCGCCGGGGACAAGCCGAAGAGGAGGTCCTACGCCAGGGATGGCGTCGGTAGCGCCCAGGGAGGGGTTCACAGCGCCTCCTCGCAGGCTTGTCGACGGATCAGCCCCGAGCGCTGGAAGCTATCTGCATTAGCTCTGCCCACGCAGCTGGTGCGCCTTGACCGGATAGCCGCGGTCCTTGTAGGTCTGCCAGCACTGGCGCTTGGCGGTGAGCACGTCCTGGTGCTGGTTGATGATCTCGGCGACCCGTTCGAAGCGCGAGAACCACTCGGGAATGCCCCGGTGCAGATTGAGCATGGCCTGTACGGCGACCTCCGCCGGAGGAGGGCCTTCCCAGCCGATGGTCACCGGCACGCTGTCGGCCAGCTCGTTATTCAGCAAGGCGTGGGGCACATAGGCATCGGGTCGGAAGGTCCAGAGGCGGTCATCGAGGTCCAGCGCCATGGCCTCGTCCTCGGCATGCAGGTGGAGGTGATAGCCCTTGCCCTGGATGGTCTCGGCCAGCCGGCAGGCGAAGTCGAGACGCGCGTCCAGGGTGGTGTCGGGAAGGATGTAGAAATCGATACGGGTCATGGGCGCGGCAAGCCTACATCTCCCTGGCGTTCTCGACGCTGCGTGCGTCTTCCTCGCGATCCAGCAGGTACTGGGTCAGTAGCCCAACGGGGCGGCCGGTTGCGCCCTTCTCCTTGCCGGTCTGCCAGGCCGTGCCCGCGATGTCCAGGTGGGCCCAGGGGAAGGCGTCGGCGAAGCGGGAAAGGAAGCAGCCCGCGGTGATGGTGCCGGCCGGGCGGCCGCCGATATTGGCCAGATCGGCGAAGTTGGAGTCGAGCTGCTCTTGATATTCGTCCCAGAGCGGCAGGTGCCAGGCGCGGTCCCAGGCCGTCTGGCCGGCCTCGAGGACATCCAGGGCCAGGTCGTCGTCGTTGGAGAGCAGGCCGCTGGCGTGATGGCCCAGGGCCACGATGGCGGCGCCGGTCAGGGTAGCGACATCAATCACGCTGGCGGGCGTGAAGCTGTCTCTTATACACAT
>JAGXGN010000142.1 GCA_024636705.1 Halomonas sp. | reverse complement strand
GTCCTGACGGGCCAGGTCGGCCCGCAGGGCCTCGGCCACGGCCTCGGCCAGTTGCGTGGCCAGGCGCTTGCGGGAATCGTCGCTCATCTCGTCTCTTCCTCCGGGTAGACATGATAAGCCGAAGGCGCATCGGGCGTATTGCGCCCGGTGCG
The DNA here is from genome assembly GCA_024636705.1 of Halomonas sp. Classification (GTDB taxonomy): domain Bacteria; phylum Pseudomonadota; class Gammaproteobacteria; order Pseudomonadales; family Halomonadaceae; genus Halomonas. Next base: position 17,527 of record JAGXGN010000142.1, on the reverse strand, counting down.
CTGGCGCTTACCGGGCCTGCGGCATAGCGATCTTGAAAGCCTAATAATCTTCATACCAGCTTCGGCCATCCTGGGTGATCATGGCGATGGAGGCCACCGGCCCCCAGGAGCCCGCGGGGTAGCGTCTCGGCGCCTCGTCGCGGTCCGCCCAGGCGGCGATCAGGCTGTCGCACCATTGCCAGGCGTGCTCGACCTCGTCCCGACGCACGAAGAGATATTGCTGGCCCTTCATCACCTCGAGCAGCAGCCGCTCGTAGGCATCGGGAATACGCGCCTTGGGAAAGGCGCTGTTGAAGTCCAGGTGCAGGGGGCCACGGCGCAGGCGCATGCCCTTGTCCAGGCCGCTGTCCTTGGTCAGCACCTCCAGGGCGATGCCCTCTTCCGGCTGCAGGCGGATCACCAGCTTGTTGGCGGCCAGGCCACGCTGGTCGGGATCGAAGATATAGTGGGGCTGCTGGCGGAAGTGGATGACGATCTGTGACAGCTTCTCGGGCATGCGCTTGCCGGTACGCAGGTAGAAGGGCACACCGGCCCAGCGCCAGTTGGCCACCTCGGTCCTCATGGCCACAAAGGTCTCGGTCTGACTCTCGGTATTGGCCTCATCCTCTTCCAGATAGCCCGGCACACTCTGGCCATCGATGCTGCCCGCCATGTACTGGCCGCGCACCACATCGCGACCCAGCATGTCCTCGGTAAAGGGCTTGAGGGCCTTGAGGACCTTGACCTTCTCGTCGCGTATGGCGTCGGCGTCGAGGTTGGCCGGCGGGTCCATGGCGATCAGGCAGACCAGCTGCAGCAGGTGATTCTGGACCATGTCGCGCAGTTGCCCTGCCTCGTCGAAGTAGCCCCAGCGCCCCTCGATGCCCACCTTCTCGGCCACGGTGACCTCGACGTGGGAGATATGGTTCTGGTTCCACTGGGTCCCGAACAGCGGGTTGGCGAAGCGCAGGGCAATCAGGTTCTGCACCGTCTCCTTGCCGAGGTAGTGGTCGATCCGATAGATGCGGGACTCGGGGAAGACCGCGCCGATGGCATCGTTGATCTCGGCCGACGACTCGAGGCCGGAGCCGATGGGCTTTTCGACCACCACCCGGCACTGGTCATCGAGGCTACCGCTGGCCTCGAGGTGGCGACAGATGTCGCCATAGAGCTTCGCGCCCACGGACAGATAGACCACCATGGGGCGCTCGAGCCCGTCCTGGCGCCAGTCGCGAATCGCCGTGTAGCCGTCGACGGTGGTGAAATCGAGCTGGCGATAGTCGAGGCGGGCCTTGAAACGCTTGAGGGCCTTGGCGTCGAGTTCCTCGGCCTTGACGTAGGTCCTGAGCGCCGACTCTACCTGGGTCACGAAGCCCTGCAGATCGAGCGCCTGGCGGGCCAGGCCCAGCAGTCGTGTGCTCGGCGCGAGGAGCCCTTCACATTCGAGCTGGAAGAGTGCCGGGAAGAGCTTGCGCTGCGCGAGGTCGCCGAGCGCGCCAAACAGCGCCAGATCGATCTCGGTGCTCCGGGTGTGACCCGATCGTTCGAGTTGCATCATGACTGGCCCCGCCTTTATCTTGTTAACTTAGCAAAAAAGTACCAACCAAGCGGAAATGCTTCAAGGTATTTTTGTAAACTTACCATTATAACAAGCGTGAATCTTCCCTCAAGATACTCAGGAGGCTAGGATGGTGTTCGTAATGTAGTTAAATCACCACATCCTGTGCCCCTATCCGCTGCCGCCACCGCCTCCAGGAGTTGCCGTCACCATGGCCAGTCATGACCTTCTCGATCGCATTCGCCTGCAACTCGAGGATCTCAACCGTTCGGAGCGCAAGGTCGCCGATGTCATCCTCGCCGATCCGGCGGCCGCGACCAGCATGAGCATTGCCACCCTGGCACAGCTGGCCTCCGTCAGCGAACCCACGGTCAACCGCTTCTGCCGCAGCTTCCTGGCCAAAGGCTATCCGGATTTCAAGATCAAGCTGGCCCAGAGCCTGGCCGGAGGAACGCCCTATGTCAGTAGAGCCGTGGAGCCTACCGATGGGGCCACCGAGTACACCCAGAAGATCTTCGGCGCCACCATTGCCGCCCTGGATGAGGCCCGCCGCAAGACGGATCCGACCCGAATCGAACGCGTCGTCGATTACCTGACCCAGGCCAAGCAGATCCACTTCTTCGGCCTCGGGGCCTCGGGTGCCGTGGCACAGGACGCCCAGCACAAGTTCTTCCGCTTCAACATCCCGGTGACCGCCTATGTGGACGTGCTGATGCAGCGGATGATCGCCTCCACCTGCCATACCGGGGATGTGGTAGTGGTCATCTCCTGGACGGGGCGCACTCGCGAGCTGGTCGATATCGCCCGGGTCGCCCGGCAAAGCGGTGCCGTGGTGCTGGGCATCACCGCGCCGGGGTCCCCACTGGCGGGCGAGTGCACCGAGACCCTCGAAGTGGATACCCCCGAGGATACCGACCACTTCATGCCGATGACCTCGCGGATGATCCAGCTGGCGCTGATCGATGTCCTGGCCACCGGGGTGACCCTGCGTCGAGGGGAGGACTTTTTGGACCACCTGAAGAAGATCAAGGACAGCCTGCTGGAGACGCGTTACCCCGCCGAGGGTCGCTCTTGAGCCACCCTCAACTCGCGCAATCGATGCACTTGAGCACCAGCGGATCCCACTCCAGGCGCTTCTTGCCGATCCACTCCCCGCAGTCGATGCATTCACCGAACTCACCCTTCTCGATGCGCGAGAGGGCGCCGGTGATGCGGCGCAAGGCCAGTTGACGGCGATCCTCCTCGGCCTTGGCCATGGCCTGGCCCTGCATGGCATCCATGCGCGACAGCCGCCCCACCGCTGTCTGGTCGAGCATCACCGTATCACGGGCATCACGGCTCGACTCGCTCTCCTCGATAAGCGCGGCACGCAGTGCCAGCAGTCTTTCATGCACGGCATCCATATCCAGTTCGGGATGATTCAAGGCTTCCTCCTCGTCGCGGGCCGCACCGAAGCGGCGCGGCGAGCTGATATGATAGGTCAGGTTGGATGATCCATCCTGCCACTCCCTTTCATCATTGCCTACGGAGCACACCATGGGCTACCGCACCCTGCTGCGGGATCATCGCGGGCTGCTGGGCATCGCCTTTCTGGCGATGTTCTCCTCGAGCATGGGTCAGAGCTTCTTCATCGGCCTCTTCCAGGCGCCGATCTCGACGCAGCTGGGCCTGAGTGCCGGGCAGTTCGGCACCGCCTATGCCGTTGTGACCCTGGTCGCGGGCTTTGCCATGCTGCGTCTGGGTCCCAGCATCGACTGGATACCACCGCGTCGCTTCGCCCTGATCGTGCTGAGCACGCTGGTCGCCGGCGTGGTCCTGCTCACCCTGTCGCCCTGGTGGGGGCTGGGGCTACTCGGCCTCGGCCTGGTGCGCCTCTGTGGCCAGGGCATGATGACCCACCTGGGCAACACCCTGGCCGGCCGCGAGTTCACGACGATGCGTGGCAGGGCACTGGGCATCGTCGGCACGGGGATCATGCTGGGCGAGACCCTGCTGCCGCCCCTGATGGCGGCGCTGCTGGTGTGGCTGGGCTGGCGGGAACTCTGGTGGCTGTTTTGTCTGGTGCTGGCCGGCTTCTGGGTGCCGATACTCTGGCGTGGCCGCTGGCCGCCGGCCCCCCGCCAGAGGCCGCAGCGCGGCCAACGACGCGGCGGCCCTCGCCCCTTTCGCGAAGGCCGTTTCTGGCGGCTGCTGCCGCTGTTGATGATCCTGCCGATCACCATGACCGGGCTGTTCATCTACCAGGCCCGCATGACCGAGGAGCTCGGCAGCTCCCTGGGCGTCTATGCCCTGGCACTGACCGGCATGGGACTGGCCAAGCTGCCCGGCGCCTTGCTCGGCGGACGCTGGGTGGACCGCCTGGGGCCGGTCCGCATGGCGCGCTTCTATCTGCTGCCCTTCGCCCTGGCCCTGGTGCTGGCCATCCTGGTCGGTGGCAACCTGGGGGTCTGGGCGCTGATGGTCGGTGGCGGCCTGGCGGTGGGCTCCCAGGAGTCCATCGCCACCAGCCTGCTGGTGCGCCGGTGGGGGGTCGAGCATCTCGGTACGGTACGCTCCACCCTGAGTGCCTGCATGGTGTTTGCCACGGGCCTGGCCCCGGCGATCATCGGCGTGGCACTCGACCTGGGCGCCCCTTTCAGCCTGATACTCGGCGGCATGCTGGCACTGCTGGTGGCGGGCTGGACGATCGCTCAGGGCGTACTGGCGAGCCCCGAGGCGAAGGGGGAGCGGTAGGCACGCACCCGGTGGCCTGGAAGGGCGCCAGCGGCCTGGCGTAAGCTATGGCCTTCTTTTCACCGCCAGGAAGGCCACCATGTCCCGCCCCCTCGGCACCGCCCTCGGCCTGCTGGCCGCCCTGATCACGCTGGGCCTGCTCTGGCAGTGGCTCGCGATGCAGGATCTGCTGACCACCGAACGACTCCGGGTGTGGGTCGCCTCGGCGCCGGCCTGGCGCGACAGCCCCTGGACCTTTCTGGTGGTGATGGCGGGCTATGCTGGCGCCCTGCTGGTGATGTTCCCGCTGAGCCTGATGGTGGCCCTCACCGGCCTGATATTCGGTCCCATCTGGGGCTTCGCCTATGCCACCCTGGGGACCCTCACCTCCTCGATGGTCTCATACTGGGTGGGCAGACGGCTGGGACGCGACGCGCTGATGGCCTACGGTGGACGCCACCTGCACGGCATGTCGCGCTACCTGGCGAATCGCGGCATCCGCACCATGACGGTGATCAATCTGCTGCCGCTGGCGCCCTTCACGCTGACCAACATGATGGCCGGCGCCTTTCATCTGCGCTTTCGCGACTACATGATCGGCTCGACGCTGGGCATCGTGCCCGGACTGGCCGCGGTGACGCTGCTGGGCAGCCAGCTCGGCGCCCTGGTCACCGCCACCAGCCGCGAGGAATTGCTATGGTCGCTGGCCGGACTGGCCGCCGGCATCCTCCTGATGATGGCGCTGCGCCGCTATGCCGGGCGACGCGGGCGAAAGGATCAGCGTCGCCAGGGTCGGCCGGAGTGATACTGCGCCAGCAGAGAAAAGCTAGCGCAGCAGCAGTACCGGGACGCTGGCCTTGCGCAGCATCGCCGTGGTGGTGCTGCCTACCAGCAGGTGGCGAATGCGGGAATGGCCGTAGGCGCCCATCACCAGCATGTCGATGGCATTTTCCTGCTGATAGGTGCGCAGGGTCTCCTCGACCTCGCCGGCGCGTATCGCACCCTGGGCCTCGTGACCGGCATCGCGCAGGGTCTTCAGCGCCCAGTCGAGCTGGGAGCGGTTGTCCCCGGTCTCGGCGCCAACGATCACCACATGGCAGGGAACCCCATTGAACATGGGGCTCTTCGCCATCATCTCCACGCCCTTGCGGGTGGTCTTGCTGCCGTCGAAGGCGAGCATCACCGACGCTGGCTGTCGAAAGGTCTGGGTCACCATGAGGATGGGCCGGTGCAGGGTGCGCACTAGCCGTTCGAGGTTGTAGCCCAGGTAATCGGTCGCCTGCTCGGTCATCTCGCCATGCTTGCCCACCACCAGCAGGCGGATCTCGTCCTGCAGCTCGTCCAGCGTCTCCACCAGGGTGCCGTTGCGCTGTCGCGTGGCGGCTTCGCTGATGCCCTGTTCGATGGCCCGCTCCCTGGCGGCCTGGAGCAGCACGCGCCCCTGCTCCTGGGCCACCTTGGCACGCTCCTCGTCGAGCCTGGCGAGTTCCTCGAGCAGATGCTCACGGGAGCCCAGGCCGATGTTGCCGGAGAGGTCCGACTCGCTGGCCTGCTGGGGATGATTGTCCACCACGTGCAGGAAGGTCAGCGGCGCATCCAGCGCCTGGCTGGCCCAGGCGGCGTAGTCGCAGACGCCTTCCGAGTACTGTGAGCCGTCGACCGCGGCCATCACCTGTTCTGTCATGGTTATTTCCTGAATCCGGTATTGAGGTCAGTGGCCGCCCATCAGTTTCTCGACGGCCTCGGGATCGTCGTGGACGGCATAGCGGTCGACGATGGTGGCGCTGGCCTCGTTGAGACCGATCATCTCCACCTCGGTGCCCTCGCGGCGGAACTTGATCACCACCCGGTCGAGTGCCTGGACGGCGGTGATGTCCCAGAAGTGGGCACGGGACAGGTCGATGGTGACCCTCTCGACGGTCTCCTTGAAGTCGAAGGCCTCACCGAACCGCTCGGAAGAGGCGAAGAACACCTGACCCACCACACGGTAGATGCGATGGCGGCCTCCCTCGGCCTCCTCGCTGCCGATATAGAGGATATTGCCCACCTTGTTGGCGAAATTCATCGCGGCCAGCAGCACGCCGACGAAGACGCCGATGGCCAGGTTGTGGGTGCCCACCGTGACCACCACGGTGGCGACCATGACGACGTTGGTGCTCATGGGGTGCTTCTTGAGGTCACGGATGGATGACCAACTGAACGTCCCGATGGCCACCATGAACATCACCGCTACCAGGGCGGCCATGGGGATCAGGGAAACCCAGTCGGCGAGAAATACTACCATCAACAGCAGGACCACACCGGCCATCAGGGTCGACATGCGACGACGACCACCGGACTTGATGTTGATCACCGACTGGCCGATCATCGCGCAGCCCGCCATGCCGCCGATCAGGCCGGAGCCGATGTTGGCGATACCCTGGCCCTTGCACTCACGGTTCTTGTCGCTCTTGGTATCGGTCAGGTCATCGATGATGGTGGCGGTCATCATCGACTCCAGCAGCCCCACCACGGTGAGCATCAGGGAGTAGGGCAGGATGATCATCAAGGTCTCGAGATTGAGCGGCACGTCCGGCCAGAGGAAGACTGGCAGGCTGTCGGGCAGATCGCCCATGTCGCCGACGCTTCTGATCTCCATGCCTGTGACCATGTAGACGACGGTGAGCACCACGATGCACACCAGCGGCGAGGGAATCGACTTGCCGATCCTTGGCAGAAGGGGAAAGCCGTAGATGATGCCGAGGCCGGCGGCCGTCATGGCGTACAGATGCCAGGTGACGCCGGTGAGCTCCGGTAACTGAGCCATGAAGATCAGGATGGCCAGAGCGTTGACGAAGCCGGTGACCACCGAGCGCGACACGAAGCGCATCAGCTCGGCAAGCTTGAGATAGCCGGCGATGATCTGTAGGACACCGGTGAGCAGGGTGGCGGCCAGCAGGTACTCGAGGCCATGATCGCGCACCAGGGTGACCATGAGCAGCGCCATGGCACCCGTGGCCGCCGAGATCATGCCGGAGCGCCCACCGGCGAAGGCGATGATCACACAGATGGCGAAGGAGGCGTAGAGGCCGACCCTGGGATCGACGCCGGCGATGATGGAGAAAGCGATGGCCTCGGGGATCAGCGCCAGCGCCACCACGATGCCGGCGAGGGTGTCGCCCTTGATGTTGGAGAACCAACTCAGCTTCATTGCCTGAAACATGCATGGAATCCACGGTCGGGGGAGCGGTGTGGCGTGACCGGCATGCAGAAGGTCCCCGGCGGTGAGCCGAGGACCTGATGGTGACTAGCGTCGCATGTCACACCCTCTAGAGGGGCGAGATTCTAGCAGCCTCCATGCTGCATTGCACCGGCGACTCAGTCGGCGTCACCGCCGGCCGGCGGCCTGCATATCGAATCGCCGGCGGGGGCTCATTGATTGTCAGGGCTTGGCCCCGACTCACCCATCACCTGGAACGCCTTGAGAAGATCCATCGGCATCGGGAAGACCACGGTGGAGCTCTTGCTGCCCATATCCGCCATGGTCTGCAGGTAGCGTAGCTGCAACGCCGCCGGGTTGGCGGACAGTACGTGGGCCGCCTCGACCAGCTTCTTGGAGGCCTGCAGCTCCCCCTCGGCGTGGATCACCTTGGCGCGTCGCTCACGCTCGGCCTCGGCCTGGCGGGCGATGGCGCGAATCATGCTCTCGTCGAGGTCGACGTGCTTGATCTCCACATTGGCCACCTTGATGCCCCAGCTCTCGGCGGAGCTGTCGATGATCTCCTGGATGTCATCGTTGAGCTTGTCGCGCTCGGAGAGCATCTCGTCGAGGTCGTGTTTGCCGAGTACCGAGCGCAGGGTAGTCTGCGCCAACTGGCTGGTGGCGTTGGTAAAATGCTCGACCTGGATGATCGCCTTCTCGGGATCAACGACGCGAAAGTAGAGCACGGCATTGACCTTGACGGTGACGTTGTCCTTGGAGATGACGTCCTGCTCGGGCACGTCCATGGTGACCACCCGCAGGTCGACCACCTGCATCTTCTGGATGCCGGGAATGATGATCAGCAGGCCCGGGCCCTTCACCGACTGGAAGCGCCCGAGGAAGAACACCACCCCGCGCTTGTATTCGGGAAGGATACGGATCGACGCCGCCAGCAGCAGGACCAGCAGGACGACCGGAACGAGATAGGAAATCAACATGGCTTGTTCTCCTTCGATGTGTCCGGCGACGGCAGACGCCGGGAATCTTGCCAGAGCCTCAGGACGATGCGTCGAGCGGCTCCACCTCCAGGGTCAGGCCATCGACCGCTGTCACGCGTAACGCCTGCCCCTTGGCAAGCGGCTGCGTGCTGTGGGCATTCCAGCGCTCCCCCATCAACCGCACATGGCCCTGTCCCGCGAAATCCTCGAGGGCGGTGGCCTCGCTGCCGATGAGCTCCTCCTGGCCGGTCCGGGGCACACGGCGACGCAGCCCGATGAATCGGGTCATCACCCATAGCATCAGGCCCGCCGCCAGCAGGGCGATGCCGCCGATCATCGGCAGCGAGATGTTCAGGTTGTCCGCGTCCATCAACATCACCGATCCGATCACAAAGGCGACGATGCCGCCTATCCCGAGAATGCCGAAACTGGGCATGAGTGCCTCGCCCACGATCAGCCCCAGCCCCACCACGATCAACGCCAGGCCGGCGTAGTTGATCGGCAGCACCTGGAAGGCGAACAGCGCCAGCAGCAGCGAGATGATGCCGATGGTGCCCGGCACCAGGCTGCCTGGGCTGTACAGCTCGAAGAGCAGCCCGTAGAAGCCGATGATCATCAAAAAATAGGCGACATTGGGATTGGTGATCACGGCCAGCAGCTTGGTTCGCCAGTCCGGATCGAAACGCTCAATGGTCAGGTCGGCCGTTTCCAGGGTACGCTCGCCGTCGTCCATCACCACGGTGCGACCGTCGATCTGCGTCAGCAGGTCCTCCAGGTCGCGGGCCACCACGTCGATGACGTTCTGTTCCAGAGCCTCCCGGGCGGTGAGGTTGACCGCCTCGCGCACGGCCTGCTCCGCCCAATCGGCATTGCGGCCGTGGCGCTCGGCGAGCGAGCGAATATAGGCCACGGCGTCCTCCAGCACCTTGCGCTCCATGACCGTCTCGCCGCGCCGCGGGGAATCGCCACCGCGCGCCGAGGCCGCTTCGCCGGATTGGCTCTCGCCTTTCTCCCCGGAGGGGGCTTCACTCTCTGTCTCTCCACCCTCGGCCTGCTCCCCGGGGGTCTCTTCTTCGTCACCGCCACCCAGGCCCGGCAGGCCGCCACCCCCCATCTGAACGGGTGTCGCCGAGCCGAGATGGGTGGCCGGCGCCATGGCCGCTACATGGCTGGCGTAGAGCAGGTAGGTGCCGGCGCTAGCCGCCCGGGCCCCCGCCGGTGAGACATAGATGGCCACCGGCACGCTGGAGGTGAGCATGGCGCGGATCATGGCGCGCATCGAGGCATCGAGCCCGCCGGGAGTATCCATCTCCACCACGACCAGCTCGGCATCGCGCTGCTCGGCGAGTTCCAGGCCACGCTGGAAATAGTCGCTGATGGCCGGCCCGATGGCACCCTCGATGGTCATCACCAGGGCGAGGCGTTCGTCCTGCTGGGCCGATGCCTGCCAGGCCAGCAGGGCACCGAACCCGAGACAACACAGGCTGAGAAGCATCAACAGGGGGCGGATGCGCTTGGCGCGAAATCGGCTCATCGTGCTGTTCCCTACACCGAGAGTCAGTCTCCCTGAGAGTAGCCGCAAAGTGACTGGTTCAACCAGGGGGGCTCGCCATCGGCGACCGCCATTGACGACACCAGCGGCGAATCCAGGGAGCCAATTGGCGTAGAATCCTGTAAGGAACAGCAAGCTGACACGACTACTCCCCTGTCATGATCCAGGGCGACACAGGAGACCCCATGCCGAACGACGCCACCCTGCCCCTCGAAGCAGACCTCAGCCTGGTCGAGCGCCAGGCATCGGCACTCGAGGCCTCCGGCCAGGCCGAGAATATCAACGACATGCAGCCGATGGCCGACACCGGCCTGGCCCATCATCATGTCTGGCTGCATCGTGGCGCGGTCGACTGGGTGGCGCGGCTGCCCAAGCAGAGCCAGATGGGACTCGATCCCCGCGCCAATCTCGCCTACCAGGCGGCCTGTTTCGAGCGGGCGGGTGCCAGTGGCCATGCGCCCTCCCTGCACGGGGTGTTGCCACCGTCGGAGGTCCTGCCCCGCGGGGGCCTGCTGGTCAGCGCCATTCACGGGCGTCCCGCCCGGCTGCCCGAGGACCTGACAGCCATCGCCGAGGCCCTGGCCAGCATCCACCTGCAGGAGGTGCCTCCCGGTGAGCAAAGGCCTCCCCTGCTGGCACCGCCCGATCCCTGGAAATCCATGGTCGAGGAAGTCATGGCACAGGCCGCCTTCCTCGACGCGGCTAACCTGGACCCGGCGGCCCGCCAGCGCATCCGCGATGAGCTCGCCGCCCTGCCAGAGGCGCTGCCCGGCGGACGGCTCAATGAGCCCCGGCTGATCAGCTTCGATGCCCACCCGGGGAATTTCCTGATCACCGACTCCGGCCTGGCGGTGCTGGTCGACCTGGAGAAGTGTCGCTATGGCCTGCCCGGTTTCGACCTGGCCCATGCCAGCCTCTATACCTCGACGACCTGGGATCTGGCCAGCCATGCGGAGCTGACCGCCGATGCGGTGGTCGGGTTCTATCACCACTGGCAAGCGGCCCTGGGGATCCACGGGGAGACGGCGGCGCTGCTCGCCTGTCGCCGCGCCATGTGGCTCTGGTCGCTGACCTGGTGCGCCAAGTGGCGCGCCAGCCAGCTTCTCGAACGCGATGCCTCGTCCAGGGGGGAAGACTGGTCGGCCGAGCTGAGCGACGATGCCCTGGTCGCTCATGTTCGCGACCGGGTCGACCACTATCTCTCCACGGCCACCATCGAGCATGTGCAGCGGGAATTTCGCACCCTCGAGAAGGCACTCACCGACTGAGACCGGACAACCGATGGCTCATGACCGAGCGCATCTTATCCGAACACGCCCATTGCCCAGAAAGGAACCCTGATGCCGATTCGCCTGCTCGCTGCCGCCGCTCCCATCGCCCTGCTGCTCTCCTGCCCTGTCGCCGCGGCCCCCGATCCGACCGACTGGGAGGCCGTGCTCGACGAGGCCCACGGCCAGAACGTCTACTGGTACGCCTGGGCCGGCGATCAGCGCACCAACGGCTATATCGACTGGGTGGCGGGACGGGTCGAGGAGCGGTTCGACATCGCGCTCACCCATGTCAAGATCGGCGATACCGCCGAGGCGGTCTCCCGGGTGCTGGCGGAGAAGCAGGCCGGCAACCAGGACGACGGCAATGTCGACCTGATCTGGATCAACGGCGAGAACTTCGCCACCATGAAGGCCAACGACCTGCTGTTCGGCCCCTTCGCCGAGGCGCTGCCGAACTTCGCGCTCACCCGCCCCGAGCACAACCCCGAGGTGGTCACCGACTTCACCCTGCCCACCGAGGGTTACGAGTCCCCCTGGGGCCGGGCGCAGATCACCTTTTACTATGATAGTGACGAGGTCCAGGCGCCCCCGCAGGATATCCACGCCCTGCTGGAATGGGCCGAGGCCAACCCCGGACGCTTCACCTACCCGCGGATTCCCGATTTCACCGGCAGCACCTTCCTCAAGCAGGCCCTGATCGCACTGACCGACGAAGATGAGCCGCTCTACGCGCCGGTCGACGAGAGTGACTTCGCCGCCGTCACCGCCCCGCTGTGGGACTACCTGGACGCGCTTCACCCCCATCTGTGGCGCAGCGGTCGCCAGTTCCCCGCCACCGGCCCCGAGATGCGCAGCCTGATGGGCGACGGCGAACTGTCGCTGGCCTTCACCTTCTATCCCTCGGAGCCGGCCGCGGCGGTGGCCGACTACGAGTTGCCACCCAGTACGCGCAGCTATGTGCTGGACGAAGGGACCCTGGGCAACGTGCACTTCGTCGCCATTCCCTACAGTTCGCCCCACAAGGCCGGAGCGATGGTGGTCGCCGACTTCCTGCTCTCGCCCGAGGCCCAGGCACACAAGCAGGATCTCGACGTCTGGGGGATCGCACCGTGCTGGATGTCGCCCGCCTCGATGACGACAGCCAGGCCCTCTTCGCCCTGGACGAGAGCAACCCGGCGATGCTGCCGGCAGGCGCCCTGCAACGGACACTCCCCGAACCGCACCCCAGCTGGATGACGGCCCTGCAGGACGCCTGGCAGGCCCGCTACATCGGCAACTGATGGCGAGAAACCGCCCCCTGGACGCCCCGGCGACGAGGCCCGCCCGATGATGCTGCGCCTGGCGCCCGTGCTGATCGTCATCCTGCTGGTCGCCCCGATCCTGGGCGGCCTGACCATGGCGCTGCTGCCGGCCTTGGGCTATCTGCCGGCCCTGGGCGGGGAGAGTCTTTCGCTCGATCCCTGGCGGGCCCTGTTCGCCGAGCCCGGCATCTGGCGCTCGGTCGCGGTCAGCCTCGCCAGCGGACTCATCGCCACCGCCGTGTCCCTGGCGGTGGTACTGCTCTACCTGGCCGCCGCGACCGGCAGCCGACTCGACCGCTGGATTCGGCGACTGGTCTCGCCGCTGCTCTCCATTCCCCATGCCGCCGCGGCCTTCGGCCTGGCCTTCCTGATCGCTCCCTCGGGGTTGATCGCGCGACTCGCCTCGCCGGGGCTGACTGGCTGGGAGCGCCCGCCGGACCTGCTGATCACCCAGGACCCCTGGGGGCTGTCGCTGATCGCGGGGCTGGTGATCAAGGAGATCCCCTTCCTGCTGCTGATGAGCCTGGCGGCCCTGCCCCAGCTCGACCCGGAACGCCGTGTCGCCATGGCCCGCTCGCTGGGCTATCGCCCGACCCTGGCCTGGTGGAAGGTCGTCGCCCCCTCGCTCTACCCGCTCATCCGCCTGCCGGTGTTCGCGGTGATCGCCTACGCCTCGTCTGTGGTGGATGTGGCGATGATCCTCGGCCCCACCCTGCCACCCACGCTGGCCGTCTCGATACTGTCCTGGTTCAGCGACCCCGACCTCGACATGCGCTTCATGGCCTCGGCCGGGGCGATCCTGCAACTCGGCGTGACCGTCACGGCGCTGGCGATCTGGTGGGGGCTGGAGCGGCTGGTGGCCAGGCTGATGGGCGGCTGGATCGCCCGCGGCGGGCGCTGCCAGGGCGAGACGGGGCTGCATGTCGCCGGCAAGCTGTGGATCCTGCTGGTCACGGTGACCGCCTTCGTCGGCATCGCCGGCCTGGCGATCCATTCCGTGGCCGGCTTCTGGCGCTTTCCAGCGGCCCTGCCGGAGAGCTTCACCAGCGCCCACTGGGTTCGGGCCCTTCCCTCGCTCGCCGGGCCGATCGCCTCGACGGCACTGATCGCCCTGGTCTCGACACTGCTCGCCCTGGCCCTGGCTCTGGCGGCGCTGGAGAACGAGCAGCGTACCGGCCGACACCCCTCTCGGGCCCTGTGGCTGCTCTATCTGCCGTTGATCGTGCCGCAGATCGCCTTCCTGTTCGGCCTGGTGGTGATGATGGAACAGCTCGGCACCCGACCGACCCATGCCCTGGTCATCTTCGGCCACCTGCTGTTCGTGCTGCCCTACGTCTTCCTGTCGCTGTCCGAGGCCTACCGCCGCTTCGACCCGCGCTGGTCACGGCTGGCGTTGACGCTGGGGGCCTCGCACAACGGAGCCTTCTGGCGAGTCCGCCTGCCGATGCTGCTGGCCCCGATCCTCACCGCCCTGGCCGTGGGGCTGGCGGTCAGCATCGGCCAGTATCTGCCCACCCAGTTGCTGGGCGCCGGACGCATCACCACCGTGACCACCGAGGCCGTGTCGCTGGCCTCTGGCGGCAACCGCCGGGTGATCGGCGTCTGGGCACTGGTCCAGGCCTGCCTGCCGCTGGCGGGTTTCATCATCGCCATCGGCCTGCCCAGGTTGCTATGGTCGAATCGCCGCGCCATGCAGGGAGTCCCATGAACGCCACGCATCGCCTCGAACTCCGTGACATCTGCATCCAGCTGGGCGACCAGGTCCTGGTCGAGCTGGATGCCGAGATCGGCCCCGGTGAGGTCCTCACCGTCATGGGCCCGTCCGGCTCGGGCAAGTCGACCCTGCTGGCCTATCTCGCCGGCTTCCTGGCCCCCGAGTTCCGGGCCAGGGGCCGGGTGCTATTGGATGGGCAGGACATCGGCTCCCTGCCCGCCGAGAAACGCGGCATGGGACTGCTCTTCCAGGACCCGCTGCTGTTTCCTCACCTCTCCGTGGCGGGCAACCTGCGCTTCGGCCTGCCCCGGTCGGTGGGAGACAAGGTACCGCGAGTCGAGGACGCCCTGGCGCAGATCAATCTTTCCGGCTTCGGCGACCGCGACCCGGCCACCCTCTCCGGTGGCCAGAAGGCCCGGGTGGCGCTGATGCGCCTGCTGCTGTCGGCCCCCTGTGCGGTGCTGCTCGACGAACCTTTCTCCAAGCTCGATACGCATCTGCGCCACGAGATACGTCGGCTGGTGTTCGACCGCCTGCGTGCTGCCGGCCTGCCCAGCCTGCTGGTGACTCATGACCGGGAAGACGCCGATGACGCCGGCGGGCGGGTAATCGAACTATGAACCGGTCCGTCGCCTCGAGGCCCCAGGGAGCAGGGCTGAGCATCATCATCCCGACCCTGGACGAGGCCGACATCATCGATGAGACCCTGGGTCGATTGCAGGGATTAGGCGACAAGAGCGCCGAGCTGATCGTCGTCGATGGCGGCAGCAAAGATGGCAACCGGGAACGCGCAGCGCCACTGGCATCTCGCGTGATCGAGAGCCCACCGGGCCGGGCGCGGCAGATGAATGCCGGTGCGAGTGCCGCGCGAGGAAAGTTCCTGGTCTTCCTGCATGCCGATACCCGCCTGCCGCCAGGTGCCGATTCATTGATCCAGTTGGCACTCTCGGGCGATGGCTGCTGGGGGCGTTTCGATATACGACTCGAGGGTTGCCACCCGATGCTGCCGGTGATCGCCTTCGCCATGAACCTGCGCTCGCGCCTCACCGGTATCGCCACCGGGGACCAGGCGATATTCATGACCCGCGGGGTCTTCGAGGCTGTCGGCGGTTTCCCCGACCAGCCGCTGATGGAGGATATCGAGATGTCGCGCCGGCTCAAGCGACTCTCGCCGCCCGCCTGCCTGCGCGCGAAGGTGACGAGTTCGGGACGACGCTGGGAGCGCAACGGCGCCTGGCGCACGATTCGCCTCATGTGGCGTCTGCGTTACCGATACTGGCGCGGCGTCAGTGCCGACATCCTGGTAAGGGAGTATCGCGATGTGCGCTGATACGCTCGGCGACTTTCCGCTGGCGATACTGGCCAAGGCGCCGGTACCCGGGAAGGCGAAGACGCGACTGATTCCGGTGCTTGGGGCGGAGGGCGCTGCGCGTCTGCAGGAACGCCTGGTCCGCCACACCCTGTCCATCGCCCTGGCCGCCACCGCGCCTCGACGCATCACCCTGTGGACGGCACTGGATCACGCTCATCCCCTCTTTCTGGCATTGGCGGATGACCATGGCATCGCGTTACGCGCCCAGCCTGAGGGTGATCTCGGCACACGTATGCATCACGCCTTCAGCGCGATGGACGAGCCAGGGCTGCTGATCGGCAGCGACTGTCCGGTACTCACACCGGCACTATTGCGATGCTGCCGGGCCGCGCTGACGTCGGTGGATGCCGTCTTTCTGCCGGCCGAGGATGGCGGGTATGCCCTGGTCGGCCTGAACCACCCAGAGCCGCGGCTGTTCGCGGGCATCGACTGGGGCTCGGAGCGGGTGATGGCACAGACTCGTCGGCGCGCCGCCGCGCTGGGCTGGCAGCTGGCCTGCCCGGCCGTGGTATGGGACCTCGACCGCCCGGAAGACCTTTCCCGCCTCGCCAAGATCGACCGACACGGCACTAATCCGATGACTCGGTGACTCTCTGTGCAATGGCAGCGAACAGGATATCGAGTTCTCGAGCCACCGTTTCCAGTTCCTCGCCGGCCGTGTCCACGTAGGGCGCGAGCAGATGCGTTGGCGTCTTCCAGGAAAGTGTAGCGCTGCCATCATCATTTTCGGTGACATAGAAGCGCATGGGCGCCTCGATCATCGCCGGGACGCTCAGCCGCAGGATCCGTACGGCATAGTCATTGCGAAACACGCCTAAGACCCGATTGCCGGGGATGGCGACCCCTCGGCTCGCGGCCGCCTCGGTAGGCCCGGCCTCGGTAACCACGAACATGCCCTCGGCCTCGACCGCCTCTCGCAGGGCCTTAAGCAGCTCGTCATAGGCAAGCGAAGTGGGCGTCACCTGCCACCCCCGATCAGGCCAGCGGGATTCGGCGGCCACCGGAGCTGCCAGGATCAACGCCAGCAGCCATGTTGCCAATATCGCGCGCTTCATCAGGCAATCCTCCGTGAAAGTGGCGAGAGAAGCGCCTGCTCCGCGTTGACCCGCTGCCAGTGACGAAGGGTGGAGGGATGCACCCCGAACGTCTCGGGCAGATGGATACCCGACTGCTCAGCCAGGAGCGCGATGATCGCCATATGGTGAATACTGTGACTGGTCAGGAAGGCAAGCTCTCGGTCCAGGCTGGACGCCAGGGAGAGCGCCTCACCGTCCATGGGATAACCCAGGGTCAGCGCGTCCGGCGACTTCCCGCTGACCAGCAACGACAACCGTGCCTCGATACCGGCCAGATGGCTAGCCGCTTGCTGCGGCCATTGCTCCAGGATCTCGTCGCGGCGACGCTGCTCGTAATCGATGACCACAACTCCTCGGTCGATGCCGTCGAGAAGGGCATCGTAATGATCGATGATGTGACGAACATGCTTGCCCAGGGTGTGACGTCCGTGCTCGCCGAACGCCTGTCGATAGACGTCAGGGGTAAGAGCCGACACCATGCCACGCAGCTGGGCGAGGGTCAGCAGATTCTCCTCGACGAGACGCGCCGTGGCAGGAGACGGCCGGGGTAGACGTGATGTCATGAGGGTGTCCCTGTGGGTTCCGCTGTGGGTTACGTTATGGGATCGCCGTAAGGCGACAAGGGGGAGAAGCCAGGCCGCCACCGTGGTGACGGGCCTGATCTCACGCTGATGGGGAAGGAAGGGCTCACCCCTCCGCTTCGCCCTCGCCTTCTGCTTCGCCTTCTGCTTCGCCTTCTGCTTCGCCTTCTGCTTCGCCTTCTGCTTCGCCTTCTGCTTCGCCTTCTGCTTCGCCTTCTGCTTCGCCTTCTGC
>JAGXGN010000141.1 GCA_024636705.1 Halomonas sp. | reverse complement strand
CATGAACAGATCGCCCGGCAGGGGCGCCTCACGGTGCACCGGTATGGTGTTGCGATGCGGGGTGGTCACCGAGAAGGGCACCTGCATGCCATCGCGACGCACGCGGTCGGCGAGGCGCGTCATCAGGTACCGGGCACGATCCTCGCCCTCGCGATCCAGGACCGACTCCAGGGAATCCAGCCATTCCGTGGTTTCGACCGGATCGAGATCTTCTCTTGTTTCCAGACTCATAGACATCTCTCCGAATGAGGATTGGAAATTTTGTTACCCCGCGACTCAGGGGGATGGGAACGCTTGGTCGACCCTGCCTTGGCAAACTGCCCGAGATCGCCACTCGCGATGGAGAGACTCGGTGCTGCCAACTTGGTGCCATCCATAGCGTGAAGATAACGTAAATGCCCCGTCCTGCCAATTCCGATTGAAATGGAATAATTTTCCATAAAGTAAATATTGATGCAGCACAAGGCCTTATGAACGGGCCTCGAGCCTCGATTGCCGACAGGGCAGGGGCTTGTCACCCAACCCGCGTATGAATCAAGCGTACCAATGAGCCTCGCCGCTAACGGCATGGACATGACGTCGTCAACCAAAAAAAGGCCCCAGCGATTCCAGTCGCTGTCGAAAATAGGCCCAATCGAACGCAGGACCGGGATCCCCCTTGCGCAGCGGGGCCACCCTGGCATGGCTGGTGATGCGAGATGGCGTGAGTCGTGGATAGGCCTCGAACAGCTGACAGGTGGCCTCGGCCAGGGCTCGGTACTGAGCCGAGGCGTAGGGCGACACCTCGTCACCCTCCAGCTCGATGCCGACCGAGAAATCATTGAGCCGCGTCCGGGACCAGCCCTTGTCACACCAGCGTGACCGGCCGGCATGCCAGGCCCGGGCATAGAAGGGAACGAACTGGACACAGTCACCATTGCGACGGATCAGCAGGTGTGCCGATACCCGCATGTCGGCGATGGCGACGAAATAGGGATGGGACCTGGGATCGAGCCGATTGGTGAAGAGACGCTCGATATGCTCGCCACCAAACTCCCCCGGCGGCAGGCTGATGGCGTGCAGCACCAGTAACGACACCTCCCCTTCGGGTCGCTCATCCTGGTTGGGTGAGGGAACCCGGCGGACCCCTTGCAGCCATCCCCTGTCGATCGACATCGGCATTCCCCCTCACGTCTTGACGCCCGATTCCCTATAATGAACGGCAAAGGGGCGTAGCGCACGCCACCAACACCCAACTCCCAGGAGTGACAAGAAGCCCATGCACTATCAGGATGCCCTTGCCGAAGAGATACGCGACAGCGCCGCCCGTCTGGTCGCCGAAGACATCGGCCCCGGCGACATGACCGCCCAACTGATTCCCGACCGGCAGTGGGCCAAGGCCAGGGTCATCACTCGTGAAGCCGCCGTCTTGTGTGGTGTGGCCTGGGTCGACGAACTGTTCCGCCGCCTGGACACCCGCGTGATCCTGCACTGGACAGCGGCCGATGGCGACCGTCTGGAAGCCGGCCAGGCCTTCCTCGAACTCGAGGGTCCGGCGCGAAGCCTGCTGACCGGCGAGCGTGCCGCCCTGAACCTGCTTCAGACCCTTTCCGCCACCGCCACGCTAACGCGTCACTATGTCGACCTGATCGCCGACACCGGCGTACGCCTTCTGGATACACGCAAGACCCTGCCAGGGCTGCGCCTGGCACAGAAATATGCCGTGACCTGCGGTGGAGGGTACAACCACCGTCTCGGCCTCTATGACGCCTTCCTGATCAAGGAAAACCATATTACCGCCTGTGGTGGCATTGCCGCCGCGGTCAAGGAAGCCCGAGACATCGCCAGTGACCTGCCGGTGGAGGTGGAAGTCGAGACCTTCGAGGAACTCGCCCAGGCGCTGGATGCCGATGCCGACGTCATCATGCTGGACAACTTCTCCCTCGACGACATGCGCGAAGCGGTGAAACGCACCGCGGGACGCGCCACCCTCGAGGCATCGGGCAATGTCGACGAGACCACCCTGCGTGCCATCGCCGAAACCGGCGTCGACTGCATTTCCAGCGGCGCACTGACCAAGGACATCAAGGCCATCGACCTGTCGATGCGACTCGTCGATCAGTAGGCGTGCGGCGAGCGAGGGCCTCAGGTTTCCAGAACACTGAGCCGTTTCTCGAAGTGCTTGCGACACAGGCTCGCCCCGGCCCTCTCCACCCACTCTTCACCCAACTCCCGCCATCCACTGCGCGTCAGGGAATCGGCAACGATCAGGCTGGCATCGATGCGTGCCGTGCCCACGCCATGCTCGATCAGCAAGCGCTCGGCGTGGATCAACAGCGTCGAGCCGATGCCCCGGCCTGCCAGGGACGGCCAGACATAGAGCGTCTCGATGTACCCACGCGGGATATCCAGTTCGAGAAACCCCACACAGCGCCCACGGCAGGTCGCCACCAACGTCGTGTAAAGCGCCTGGCGTGCCGCCCAGGCGGTGGCGTCCCGAGGCAACACCGAGGCCCAGGCCTGACGCTCGATTGCCGTATAGTGGCTCATGGCACCCTGCATCACGGCGTGGTGGAAGACCTCGGCCTGGTCGGCGGCATCCCTGGCCAGGGCGGCCCGATAGAGGATAGGAGGGGCGCGGCGCGCGGCTTGCCCATGCGGCTCGGTGATCTGGCTCATCGATGTCTGCCCTGCGACTGACGCGTTATGGAAAGGTGGTTTCTCTGCCGCCCTTGCGAGCTTACACAAGCCGGCGGCAACGGCCAATCCCCCTCGCCGACACGGCGACGAGCGGGCATACTCGCGGCATGAACCAGACACCGCTACCCGACAACGACATCAGCTACACCCTGACCCCGATCGGCATCGTCGAGAGCGATTTTCCCGACAAGTTCGGCGTCCCCCGCCAGGCCGGACTGGCGCCGGCCGCCAAGGCCAGCCTCGTCCTTCTGCCGCCCTTCGACGATCCCCTGGCCGTGCGCGGCCTGGATGCCTTCAGCCACCTCTGGCTGACCTTCGTCTTCCATCTCGGTCCCGAACAAACGGGCCCCGGGCACTGGACGCCGCTGGTGCGTCCGCCGCGCCTGGGGGGAAATACCAGGATCGGGGTCTTCACCAGCCGCAGTCCCAACCGACCCAATCGCCTGGGGCTCTCGCTAGTCGCGCTCGTCGGTATCGACACCCGGGACGGCGTGCGCCTGGCATTGCGGGGGGGCGACCTGGTCAGCGGCACGCCGGTACTCGACATCAAGCCCTATCTGCCCTGGGCAGACACCGCATCCGACGCCATTGGCGGCTTCGCCCCCGAGCGTCCCCCACGGCTTCCGATAGAGATCTCACCGCAAGCCGACGTCGTACTGTCCGGGCGTGATGACCACGACTCCCTGCGGCAGTTGATCATCCAGGTGCTTGCCCAGGACCCCCGCCCCGCCTACCGCAAGGGCGCCGAGGTGCGGGTCTATGGCATACGCCTGCGTGATGTGGATGTACGCTTTCGTGTACTTGAACAGGCCGGGCAGACCCTCATACGGGTGGTCGATATCGTCGCCGGCTGAACCTGCTGTCAGCCGAGATCGGCGCCGATGCGTCGCCCCACTTCCTCGTAGGCCTCGATCACGCCACCCAGGCCCTGCCGGAAGCGATCCTTGTCCATCTTTTCACGGGTCGCGGCGTCCCAGAGGCGGCAGCCATCCGGCGAGAACTCGTCACCCAGCAGGATCTTACCCTCGAAGACGCCGAATTCGAGCTTGTAGTCGACCAGCAGCAGGCCACCATCGGCGAAGAGCCGCTTAAGCACGTCGTTGACCCTGAAGGTCAAGGCCTTCATTTCCGCCAGTTGTTCCGGGGTGGCCCAGCCGAAGGTCTCGGCCAGGGACTCGTTGATCATCGGGTCGTGCATGGCATCGTTCTTGAGGAACAACTCGAAGGTCGGCGGAACCAGCGCCTGGCCTTCCTCCACGCCCAGTCGCCTGACCAGGCCGCCGGCGGCAATGTTGCGAACCACGCATTCCACCGGGATCATCTCGAGCTTCTTGACCAGGCACTCGGTATCCGAGAGCAGGCCGGAGAAATGGGTCGCGATACCGGCCGCCTGGAGCTTGCCCATGATGAAGGCATTGAAGCGATTGTTGACCCGGCCCTTGCGCGCCAGGGATTCCATGCGCTCACCATCGAAGGCGCTGGTATCGTCGCGGAATTGCAGGATGACGTGATCCGGATCGTCGGTGGCGAAGACCGACTTGGCTTTGCCGGCATAGAGTTGCTGACGCTTTTCCATGGGAGCCTCCACAGGCGCAAATGAGATACATGCTAAAGGACAGTCAGGCGATGGCATGCCAGCCCAGACCCTTGTCCTGGGCGGCGACGTCGAGTCTCGATTCATCGCCGTCCAGCAATGGGACCAGGGCCTCCAGGACCAGTTCCGGACGGTTATTGTGTTCCGACAGGTGCGAGCAGATGATCCGCTGCAATCGGTCCAGGCCCAGAAGGGGTAACAATGTCGCCGCCTGGGCATTGGCTAGGTGCCCCCAGTGGCCCCCTACCCGGTGCTTGAGTCGCGCCGGATAGGGCCCCTCCGCCAGCATCCGGCCATCATGATTCGTCTCGAGGATCAAGGCATCACAGCCGGCAAAGGCATCGATCACGTGCGCGGTGGGATGCCCCAGGTCGGTCAACACCCCGAGGCTACGACCGGCGGCATGGAAACGGAACTGCACCGGTTCGCGGGCGTCATGGGGAATGGTGACCGGGTCGATGACCAGTCCCGCGATGGCAAACCGCACCTGGGGGAAGATCCAGTGGTGATGGGGCAAGGCCCCCAGGCGACCCGATGCCCAGGTGCCGTGGGTCAGGTAGACCGGCAGACCATAGCGTCGCGCCAGGGACCCGACACCGCGGACATGATCGCCATGTTCATGGCTGATCAGGACGGCATCGAGCTGTCGGGGGTGGAGACCGATATCCGCCAGGCGGCGCTCGGCTTCACGCAGACCGAAACCGCAATCCACCAGCACATGGGTATGACCGTCGCTTACCAGGGTCGCGTTGCCCTTGCTTCCACTCCCCAGGGAAGCGAAGCTGAGCGAACCCTCGGAGGGACCCGAGGATCCAGTCACCCCGAGCGCCATCAGCGCAGCAGACTCGCCACCCGTTCGAGCAGCTCACGCTGATCCGAGGGCGAAAAGGCACGTTCGCTGGCATTGACCGCACGCAGGACGGTCCGTTCCGGGCCGGTCGACTCGAGCACCAGGTGTATCTGCTGGGACATCTGTCGCACATCCGGGCTGAAGACGATCTGGATCGGATTGCGGTTGCGTTCCGTCTCGGTCATGTAGCTGATCAGGAAATCACGGGCGTCGGGATCGCTTTCGAGCAGCTCACGACGTTCTTCCACGGTGAAGTCCTGCTCCAGCTGATAGCTCAATTCGGCCCAAGTGCGGTCGATTTCCAGCGGAATCCTCACCACCCAGTCATCGCCCTGCTGCTCGAGCTGCAGGCGGTCTTCGGTGGCCAGACGCTGGGCCGCCAACGAAGAGGCACTGGCCGATGCACTTCGTGCACCGAAGAAGTCCTCGAGGGACGCCAGGCAGGCCGCTACCGGCGCTCCTGCCCGATCACAACGCACCTCGCTGTCGCCGGCCCTGAGCCCCTGGCGGACGCTGAGGCGTGCCTGGGAGGTCTCGAGAACACCGCGTGAGGAGTCGCTGGCCACGATGGCCAGGCCACGGGTTCGAGCGAAGTCTTCCAGTTGCGGCCAGACGGTACCGGGATCGGCACCCACCACCAGCCAGCTGTCCTGGCCGATGTCACGACGCTCGACGAAGTCGCGCTCGTTGGCGCGTCCAGCCGCCAGCCGCTGTGGACTCGGCGCACTGAAGCGCGCATCGGTTTCGCGGAAATCGCCTGCCGCCTGGGGCACGGGCATGGCGTCACGATAGCGACGGGTATCGCGGGAATCGGGCAATGTCAGGGGCGCACTGGATCGCGCCTGTACATAGTCGATGTTGCGATCGTCAAAATAGCCTTCGCGAGCACAGCCTGTTGTGGCCAGGGCGACAGCCGCCACCAGCGGCATCCATTTCAGCGCAGAATTCATGCGTCCACCTTGCGTCCTGTTGAGGTTCCGGGCCACCCGCACCGGTCAGTCGTCGATCACGCCGGCCAGTTGCAGGGCCTCGTTGATGGTGGAGTGATACTTTTCCGAGAGCCAGGTCATCGGCAGGCGAATGCCCGGCTCGACCAAGCCCATGCGATGCAACCCCCACTTCACGGGGATCGGATTGGATTCGATGCCCAGGTTGGTGTGCAGGGGCATCAGCCGGGTATTGATCTGGTGGGCCTTGTCGACCTCACCGGCGACCGCGGCACTGCATAGGTCGTGCATCGCCCGAGGCGCCACATTGGCGGTCACCGAGATATCGCCATGCCCGCCCATCAGCATGAAATCACAGGCCGTGCCATCATCACCCGAATAGAGCATGAAATCGCTACCCTTGAGGCGTGCAATCAGATCCTCGGCGCGCTCCAGGTTGCCCGTGGCATCCTTGAGACCGATGATCCGCTCGACCTCTGTCAGTCGCAACACCGTCTCGTTGTAGAGATCCGAGCAGGTACGGCCAGGCACGTTATAGAGGATGATCGGTAACTTGCTGCCCTCGGCCACTGCCTTGAAGTGCTGGTAGAGGCCTTCCTGGGTGGGCTTGTTGTAGTAGGGGCATACCGACAGGCAATAGTCGGCACCGACCTCGCCTGCATAGCGTGCGAGTTCCACGGCCTCGGAGGTGGCGTTGGCGCCGGTACCGGCAATGACCGGGATACGCCCGTCGACCTCCTCCACCACGGTGCGAATCACATCGAAATGCTCGGCGAACGACATGGTCGTGGGCTCGCCCGTGGTACCGGCAGCGACGATGGCATCGGTGCCATTCTCCAGGTGAAAGCCCACCAACCGACGCAGTGCCTCCCAATCGATATCGCCATTGATCTTCATCGGCGTCGCCAGGGCGACGATACTGCCAGTGATCATCCGTTCATTCCCCTCGATACGCTAATGCCATGCCAATGGGACTAGATGGTACTCAGGCGATCAAAGCCTGTACAGCACGGGTCGTGACAGACTT
This sequence comes from Halomonas sp., assembly GCA_024636705.1. Lineage (GTDB taxonomy): Bacteria > Pseudomonadota > Gammaproteobacteria > Pseudomonadales > Halomonadaceae > Halomonas. The sequence goes on along the minus strand of JAGXGN010000141.1, from coordinate 4,130 downwards.
TGACAGCTGGCCCGAGGTTGCGTGTAATCACTGCCTCATCATCTTCTCCAGGAGCCTTCCATGAGCGTCACTATCGGCCAGCGCGTCGAGGATTTCACCGCCACCGGCACCGGCGACACCGTCCTGTCACTTTCCGATTTCCGGGGCAAGCAAGTGGTGGTCTACTTCTATCCCAAGGCCAGCACCCCGGGCTGCACCACCGAGGGCGGCGATTTCCGTGATCGCAAGGCCGACTTCGACCAGGCCAACACCGTCATCCTCGGCGTGTCCCGCGACGGTCTCCAGGCCCAGGAGAACTTCAAGGCCAAGCAGGGGTTCAATTTCACCCTCGTCTCGGACAAGGACGAGGCGCTGTGCCGACGCTTCGATGTCATCAAGCTGAAGAAGATGTACGGCAAGGAGAGCCTGGGCATCGAGCGCAGCACCTTCCTGATCGACACTCAGGGCAATCTCGCCCGTGAGTGGCGCGGCGTCAAGGTACCGGGCCATGTGGACGAGGTGCTGACAGCGGCTCGCGAACTCCACGCCGCCTCCTAGGAAAGCGATTACCGGGCGCCAACCCCTCACTGCTCGGCCGGGACCTGCTGCGCGAGCTGGGCATGTCGTGACTTGATGCCCCGCGGCCAGGCATAGATCAGGGCCTTGAGCAGGGTCGCCAGGGGAATGGCGAAGAAGACGCCCCACATTCCCCAGATCCCGCCGAAGAACAATACCGCCACGATGATCGCCACCGGATGCAGGTTCACCGCCTCGGAAAACAGGACGGGCACCAGGACGTTGCCGTCCAGCGCCTGGATGACACCATAGGCGATCAGCACATAGACGAACTGGTCGGTCATGCCGAAGTGGAACCCCGCCACGGCGGCCACCGGCAGGGTAGCCACCGCCGCCCCGATATAGGGCACCAGCACCGAGAAGCCCACCAGCACCGCCAGCAGGGCCGAGTACGGAAGCCCGAAATAGGCGAAGGTGATGAAGGCCACGGTGCCGACGATGGTGATCTCGATGACCTTGCCACGCACATAATTGGCAATTTGATCATCCATCTCCTGCCAGATGCGGTTCATCAGGTCGCGATTCTGGGGCAGCAACGAGAGGGTAAAACCCACCAGCTTGTTGCGGTCCTTGAGCATGAAGAAGACCAGGATCGGCACCAGCACCAGATAGATGATCAGCGCCAGGATATTGCCCAGCGAGGCCAGCGACAGGGTCAGGGCGCGCTGGCCAAACTGGGTCATCTCGCGACCCGCCGCGGCGATCCAGTTCTGTATCTGGTCCGGCGTGATCAACTGGGGATAGCGTCCCTGAAGATCATCGAGCAGTTGCTGGCCACTGGCGAACATGCGCGGCGTTTCCTGTACCAAGCCCACCAACTGGTTCCAGATCAAGGGCATCAGGATGAAGGCCATGGCCAGCAACAAGCCAATGAAGCCAAGGAAGACGATGATGACCGCGAGCAGGTGAGGCACACTACGGCGTTCCAGCCAACTCACCGCGCCCTGCAACAGGAAGGCGATGATCAGGGACGTAAAGAATGGCGCCAGCATCCGTCCGAACCAGATGACGGCAAGGAAGCCCAGTATCAGTACGACCAGCAGGATGACCGCTTCCTCGTCGGACAAATAATGCTCGACCCAGCCCTTGAAGACACTACGCAGGGTCATGGGGCTGGCTCCTCGCCCTTGCGAATCCAGTAGTGCAGGACATCCCCCCGCTCTTCCCTGGCCGGCATCTCGTGGATGCTGTGTGCGATGAAGGTCTCGAAATCACTCCAGGAGCCGGCGTCGGTGGCCATCACTTCCAGCGTCTGCCCGGGCGACAGCCGAGACAGTGCCTGCTTTGCCTTGAGCAGCGGCAAGGGACAGGGAAGGCCGCGGGCGTCGAGCAGGTCATCGTGTTGCACAGCCATGTTGTCTCCCGGAAAGATCCTGTGGAAAGGTGCCGGAGTCCGGCACAAAACCCTTGAGATTTAAAGGCACTTTGACAGTTGAATCAATGTCAGATGCTAACCTGGCGCTGCCGCGCGACACCCTGGCCGGCGCTGCCGCGCGAAACATTGAGAGGACGGCCATGAAGCATCGCATCATACACTGCCTTGCCTGCGGGGCACTCGGCCTGGCACTCACGATACCCGCCAGCGCCCAATGGAGCGATTCCTCTTGGCGCGATGGGGCCGACCTGCCCAGCCTTGCCGCCGATGACAGTAAGGCCGTCACCGGCGAGGAGTTCAAGCTGGGTCGCGCCTGGCTCAGGCAGTTTCGCTCCCGCGCGCCGGGCTGGGATGATCTGCATGCCCAGGCCTATATGGAAGCCCTGATCGACCGACTGGTACCCCACAGCGGCCTGGGCAATACCCCGATCCTGGTCACCCTGGTCGACAACCGCAATCTCAATGCCTTTGCCGTACCCGGCGGGGTGGTCGGGATCAACGCCGGGCTCTTTGCCTTCGCCGATACCGAGGCCGAACTGACCTCCGTGCTCGCCCATGAGCTGGGGCATCTCTCCCAGCGGCATTATGCCCGTGGTCAGGCCAGGGCAGAACAGACCCAGATTCCCGCCATGGCCGCCATGCTGGCCGGGATGTTGATCGCCGCTGGCGGAGGGGTGGATGCGGGAATCGGCCTGGCCATGGGAAGCCAGGCGGCACTGATCCAGAACCAGCTCAGTTTCTCACGACGCTTCGAGGAGGAAGCCGACCGAATCGGCCTGCAGGCCATGGCCAAGGGCGGCTATGACCCGAATGCCATGGTCAGGATGTTGCGTGCCATGCAGCGCATGGTGAGCCTGCAAGGCGGCAACCCGCCGGAATTCCTATTGACCCATCCGGTCACCGAATCCCGGATAAGCGACAGCCAGGACCGCGCCGTAACCCTGGACGTGGTAAACACCCGGAACGAGGACATCCGCTATCAGCTGATAAGAGCTCGGGCACTCCTGAGGGTACATGACCGGGACCCTCGTCAGGCCGCCACCCGGCTAGCCGAGGGCGAGGCGCCGGAAGACGCCAGACGTTATCTCGATGCCCTGATCGCGGCCGACGCCGGTAACACCGACGATGCGCTACGCATCCTCGACACTCTGGCAGGCGAACACCCCGACCTGGCCATCTTCCCGGCCTCCGCCGTCGAGGTTGTCTTCGATGCGGGTCGCTACGAGGATGCCATCGAGCGCAGCCGCCGCCAGCTGCGGCTGATGCCCGGCCATGTCCCCACCACGCGCCTCCTCGGTGAGGCCCTGCTTCAGCGCGACCCCGACGAGGCATGGCGAGTGCTCAGCGACCTGGCCAATCGCCGCCCCGAAGACCCCCAGGTATTCACCCTGCTCGCCGAGGCCGCCGGGCGAAGCGGCCGCAAAGCCCTGGGACACCTTTACCGGGCCGAGCAGATGCAGCTCACCGGCCGCATCGACGATGCCATCCATCAGCTCGACGTCGCCAAACGGGTCGCCGAAGTTGAAGGCAATAGCGTGGCCGTGAGCCGCATCGCACAGCGTCGCGAGGCGTTTCTCGGCTACCGGGAGACGCTGGAGAAGTTTTAGGCGCTGGGCGCTTGGAAGTTCAGCATCCGCTCCAACGGCTTGAGGGCTCGGCGGCGGAGATCGTCGTCGACGAAGATCTCGCCGCTGCCGCTTCGCAGGGCGCCGGCCAGGTTGTCCAGGGCGTTCATGGCCATCCAGGGGCAATGGGCGCAGCTCCTGCAGGTCGCACCGTTGCCCGCGGTGGGTGCCTCGAAGAGGGTCTTGCCCGGCACGGCCTGTTGCATCTTGAAAAAGATGCCGCGGTCGGTGGCCACGATCAGCTTGTCGTTGGGCAACTGCTTGGCCGCCTGGATCAACTGGGAGGTGGACCCCGTCACGTCGGCCAACGCCACTACCGATGCCGGGGATTCGGGGTGCACCAGTACCGCGGCCTCCGGGTAGAGGGACTTGAGGTCCTCGACGCCCTTGGCCTTGAACTCCTCATGGACGATACAGGCACCGTCCCAGAGCAGCATGTCGGCCCCGGTCTGCTTCTGGATGTAGCCCCCGAGATGCTTGTCCGGGGCCCAGAGGATCTTCTCTCCACGCGCCTGGAGGTGCTCGATGACGTCCACGGCGATGGATGACGTGACCACCCAGTCGGCACGCGCCTT
>JAGXGN010000140.1 GCA_024636705.1 Halomonas sp. | reverse complement strand
AGATGTGTATAAGAGACAGGGGCAGAGATCGAACGCTTCCAGCCATCGGCGTTGACGAAGACGGCCGGCACGCTTCCGAGAATGTCGGCGCCTGTTTCCAGCGCCAGGTCGTCGTCCATCAGCATCACGAACTGGCTCGACTCGGCGATGGTGAAGCCGCAATTGCGGGCGAAGGGGCGGCAGGCCCGCTGATAGTCGACATCGGTGAGCAGTTCCAGGGCGTCGAGTGCCTTCAGGCTGTCATCATCGGCCAGCGCCCCCATGGTCCGGAAGCCTTCGATGATCTCCGGTGTCACCGGCGCATCGGCGGTGCCTACCATCACGACTCGGCGACGACCGGCCTGGATGTCATCCACGCCCAGTCTCAGGTTGTAGAGAAAGCTGGCACAGGCGCCCAGCATGGCCCCGGTGCCTCCCACGCTGCCCAGCACATAGGCATTGAGAAAATCGGCAGGCATCTGGCCGTAACCCAGCGGCATCTGCTTGGAGGTGGCGCGGTTTCCCGAGACGAAGCTCTTGATCAGGCCGCCCCATCCCTCGTCATCGAGCTGACCGATGGAGTTGCCGGCATAAACCGCCACTTCATCGGGGTCCAGGCGGTCACGGATATCGTCCCACTCCAGGCCGCTGTCACCCAGGCAATCACTGGCGGCGAAGATGGCCATCGAAAGCCCGCGAGGATGGTGCACGCTGCGGTAGAACAGGCTGGGGTCGAAGCCACTGGGTAGCTGTCCGGCGGTCCGTACCTGAGCCTGGCGTTTCTCGGGCAGCATGACATCCATCTGACCGGGAGGGACGACGACCTCTAAGGTATGGCGATCAATCTCGCGAACCTGCCAGGTTGCCGGGAGGTCGTTGGGGAGTTGCCGACGACGAATCCGGAAGGTGAGGGGGCTATCCAGCACCAGGCTGGCCCGCCGGTTTCCGGGCAGGCCCTCGGCATTGAACCGAGGATCCTCGATGCGGCGTATCAGGGTGTGGTCGAGGACCTGCTGGCGGGTCTGCTCGGCGATAGTGAGCGCATTCAGGACCCGGCCCTCGCCATCCAGCCAGCCGCCGTTCTCGTTAGTGCTGATCAGGCGCATCATCGCGGCCAGGCCCAGCAGGGTCCGAGCTTGGTCGTCATCGGGCAGGGCGTCGAGCACGGTACGCCGAAACGCCTGGTGCCCCGAGGTTCTGCCAGCGGGATTCACGCCCCCCATGCCGACAATCACCGGTAAATGTGACAAGCCGGGTTCCTCGTTGTGCTGGTTGAAGTCTGCATTTTTGATCGATTGATTCTGACCATCGATCATAGCACCCGGCCCGCGGCGGCGTCATGCGAGTGATATCACGCTGCCTGCGCCACATCGGGGTCGCTGGTAGACTGTCGCCATGACAGACAGCTCCCGCTCCATCGTTACCAATCAGGTGGGTCCCCATCGGGACCTGGCAAGGCGTATCGGCCGAGCGACGGCCTTTGCGCTGCGCAAGCCAGTGGCCGAACATACTCGGGAGGCCTTCGACAGGGCGCGATACTGGCGAAAGGCTCGGCCCGCTGTGCCCTTGATCCTCGATGCCGGCTGCGGCGTAGGTCTCTCGACCCGCCGGCTGGCAGAGCACTATCCGGAACAGTCGATTATCGGCATCGATCGCAGTGCCGATCGCCTGTCCCGCGACCATGGGGCGCTGCCCGACAACGCCCTGCTGGTGCGTGCGGATCTGGTAGACTTCTGGCGCTTGGCCCTCGCGGATGGCTGGCAACCGGCTCGCCACTATCTGCTCTATCCCAATCCCTACCCCAAGGCGGCACACCTCAAGGTGCGCTGGCATGGGCATCCCGTCTTCCCCGCCATCCTGGCGTTGGGTGGACGCCTGGAAGTGCGTTCCAACTGGCGGCTCTACGTAGAGGAGTTCGCCCTGGGGGTGAGCCAGGTGACCGGCAGGAGGGTCGAGGTACAGGCGCATGCGGTCGGCGCAGGGGAGACAGCACTGACGCCGTTCGAGCAGAAGTATCACGACAGCGGTCAGCCGCTATGGCGGCTGGTGGTGGCACTGCCCCACACCCCGGAGCTCATGCCGACCCAGGCGTATCCCACGGAGATCTGACTCGATGGTTTTCATTTATCTGGCCCTGGCGATTGTCGCCGAGGTCATCGGCACCAGCGCCTTGAAGGCCTCGGAGGGCTTCACCCGTCTCTGGCCCAGCGTCACCGTGGTGGTGAGCTATTGTCTGGCCTTCTACCTGCTGGGACTGGTGCTTCGCAGCATGCCGGTGGGTATCGCCTATGCTTTCTGGGCGGGTCTGGGCATCGTGCTGGTCACCCTGGTGGGCATCCTGGTCTATGGCGAGAACCCCGACCTGCCTGCTTTGCTGGGTCTCGCCATGATCGTGGGGGGCGTGGTGGTCATACAGGTGTTCTCTTCGGTCTCTGCCCATTAAGCTGATGACCTTTCATACCCTAGGGAGATGTCATGTGTCGTCCCCGCTTGCTTAGTCTTGTCTTGATCCTGCTGCCGCTGTTCGCCCAGGCGAGTGGTTTCACCGAGCTGAACCGGATGACCGAGAGGGGGTTTCTGGTCGGTGCCGAGGCGAGGTTGCTCGACACCGGTGAGGTGCTCGGGGCCATCGAGCCGGAACGACAGCTCTCGCCGGCCTCGGTGAGCAAGGTTTACCTGGCCGCTGCGGCCTTGGACCGGTGGGGTCCCCAGCATCGCTTCGTGACTCGCCTGGTCAGCGATGCCGATATCGATGATCAAGGGGTCCTGCAGGGCGATCTGTTCATGGAAGGTGGTGGCGATCCCGCCTTGGCGACCGAGGATCTGTGGCGCCTGACCCAGCGGCTCCACCAGTCCGGTGTCCGTCGAATCAGCGGTCGGTTGGTCATCAGCCAGTGGCGCTTCGGTCCGGTGGAGTGCATCACCACCGATCGCTGTGATGCCAGGTCAAGGGTTGCCAATGCCTACAGCGCCCCTTTGTCGTCGGCGGGCGTCAATTTCGGCAGCTGGTGTGTGTCCGTCGCCCCGGCGGCAACAGCCGGCCGACCGGCGAGGGTTGCCAACTGTGACAGCCAGGCCAGCCTCGTGGAGGTCGACAACCAGGTAGAGACCCGGCCCGATAACAGCGGCACGGAACTCAATGCCGAGCGGGTGACCCGGGAGGGCCGTGACGTCATGGTGCTGCGGGGCCAGATTTCCACCAATGCTCGGCCGCGAGATGTCTATCGTGCCAGTTCGGATCCCGCCGAGCAGACGGCGGTGACCCTCCTGGCCATGCTGGCGCAGCAGGACATTCCGGTCGACGGCGAGACGCTCACCAGCATCGCCGAGCCACCCGCCAACGCGACACGGCTCGCCGAGGTGGAAGGCAAGCCCCTGCAGGAGCTGCTGCTGAGGACCATGAACTATTCCAACAACTTCATGGCCGACGTCCTGGCCCTGGGCCTGGTGGAGACGCCGCGAGCCGACCTGGCGCTGGGTGGCCAGGCCATCGAGCAGTTCGTAGCCGGCATTCCCGACCATGGCCCCTTGACCCTGCGCAGTGGCAGCGGCCTGACGACGGAGAACCGTACCTCGGCCGGCGGGATAACCCGTTTGCTGGAGAGCATGTATCACCGGCCGGCGCTCTTCCCCAGTTTCGTGGCCAGCTTCCAGTCGCCGGAGAATGGCGTGATGCGTTTCATCCGTCGCGGTTCACCGCTTTTCCGCCACCACGTCATGATCAAGACGGGAACGCTCAACCAGCCCGTGGCGGTGCGTGCCGCCGGCGGCTATTTCCGCACCCAGACGGGTCGCTGGGGCATCTTCAGCGTGATGGTCAACGGCACGTCCAGCACCCCTTGGTTGAACTGGACACAGGTCCTCGATCCACTGGCCGAGGACCTGGAACGGATGATCACCGAGAACTGACAGGACCCTTTTCATGAAACCCGGACACACAGGCTGGCGTCATCTGGTCCACTCCACCCGCTATTCCTTCAAGGGACTCTCCTCCGCCTGGCGTCATGAGTCCGCCTTTCGCCAGGAACTGGTCCTTTGTCTGTTGCTGTTGCCACTGGTCTGGTGGATCGGCCCGGGGCCGGTGGAATGGTTGCTGCTGGTGGGTAGCTGCCTGATCGTGCTCATCGTCGAATTGCTCAACAGCGCCATCGAGAGTGTCGTCGACCGGATCGGGACCGAACACCACGAGCTCTCCGGTCGTGCCAAGGATCTCGGCTCTGCGGCGGTCATGCTGGCCCTGATGCTGGCAGGGCTGACCTGGGGATTGCTCGGCTGGCAAAAATTCCTTGGCTGATTCGTCCCGGGCGGGTGCCGGTACCGGCCTGGCTTGGTTATGCTGGGCGCATTGCTGAATCGACTTGCGAGACCCTCATGGCCCTTCCCGACGACTTCCTGCCACCGATCGATGTCCCCGCCTCTCTCCGAGAGTCGCTGGCGCGACACCTGGAGCGATTATCGACTTCCCTCGAGCAGGCCGACAACCTGGCCGACATGAACGGTGGTGAGTCACCCCTCGAGGACTGGCTGGCGCTGTCGAGCGAACGGCGTCAACAACTCGCCAGGGTACTCGCGATTTCCGATTTCGTTGCCGGGACCCTGGTTCGCCATCCCGAATGGCTGCTGCATCTGGATGCCAGCGGTGAGCTGGATGAGGTACCGGTGGCGGAAAGCCTGGGTGCATGGCTGGATGAGCGCCTGGAGACTGCCGAGGACGAGAAAGCCATGCATGCGGCGATCCGGCGCTTCCGTTGCGCGCGGATGCTGGGCATCGTCTGGCGCGACCTGATCCGCCCCCCGGGGATCGATATGTGGGCCACGGCATCGGCGGTCTCGCGTCTCGCCGAGACCTGTCTGGAGGGCGCCCTCGGCTGGCTGGAGAGCCATCTGGCGCCACGCTGGGGGCGGCCGCGATGTCGCCGCGACGGGAGCGAGCAGCGCCTGGTGGTGCTGGGTATGGGCAAGCTGGGTGCCGGCGAGCTCAATCTATCCTCCGACATCGACCTGATCTTTGCCTTTGCCGAGAAGGGTGAGACAGAGGGTGGCCGCAAGTCCCTCGATCACCAGGAGTATTTCACCAAGCTGGGCCAGAAGCTGATCACCGCCCTCGATGCCGTGACGGCGGATGGTTTCGCCTTTCGTGTCGATATGCGGCTTAGGCCCCTGGGGGATGGTGGCCCCCTGGTAGGTGGCTTTTCCTCACTGGCCAGCTATTACCAGGACCAGGGGCGGGAATGGGAGCGCTATGCCATGCTCAAGGCCAGGCCCGTGGCCGGCGATTGCGAGGCCGGAGACGAGTTGCTGGCAAGCCTGCGTCCCTTCGTCTTTCGCAAGTATCTGGACTTCGGTGCCATCGAGTCACTTCGCGAGCTCAAGTCGATGATCAACCGGGAGGTACGGCGCAAGGGCATGGAAGGCAACATCAAGCTCGGCCCGGGCGGCATCCGCGAGGTGGAATTCGTTGTCCAGGCCTTCCAGTTGATCCGCGGAGGCCGCGATACCGAGCTGCAGATCACCTCCCTGAAGACGGCCCTGGAGCGACTGCCCGAGCTCGGTCTCCTGCCCCAGGAGGTCGTCGACGAATTGCTGCCTGACTATGCCTTCCTGCGAGACCTTGAGCACGTGCTGCAGGCCCTCGAGGATCGTCAGACCCAGACCCTGCCCAGCGATGATGTCGACCGTGAACGCGTTGCCCTGGCGATGGGCATGGAGGATTGGCCGGCGCTGATCGCCAAGCTCGATGAGGCCCGTGAACGGGTGCGCCGACACTTCGATGCCGTCATCGCCGACCCCGAGGACGAGAGCGAGGATAGCGGCGAGACACCGAGCTTCGATGGCGTGAGTCTGGAAGAGTGGCGAGCGCTCTGGCGTGGCGAGCTGGAAGAGGCCGAGTCCACCACCCTGCTTGAGGAGGCCGGATCCGATGAGCCGGGCGATGCCGTGCGGCGCCTGGGCACGCTGCGCCACTCCCGCCAGGTGACGGCCATGCAGCGAATCGGCTATGACCGACTGGACGCCCTGATGCCGTTGCTTCTCGATGCCGTGGCGGTCAGCGAGTCACCGGATCTCGCCCTGGAACGGGTCCTGCCCCTGATCGAATCCGTCCTGCGACGCACCGCCTACCTGGCATTGTTGCGCGAGAATCCCGATGCCTTGGGCCACCTGATGAAGCTCTGCAGTGCCAGTCCCTGGATCGCCGAACAGCTCGCCCGTCATCCGATCCTGCTCGACGAGTTGCTCTCTCCCGATACCCTCTATACGCCTGCCGACAAGGCCCGTCTTTCCGACGAACTGCGTCAGGCGCTGGGTCGTCTGCCTGAAGATGACGAGGAGGCTCAGCTCGAGGCGCTGCGTGTCTTCAAGCATGCCCAGGTACTGCATGTGGCGGCCTCGGATATCGCCGGCACTCGGCATCTGATGAAGGTCAGCGACTATCTCACCTATATCGCCGAGGTGATCCTCGAGGCGGTGCTGGCCATGGCCTGGAAGCACATCACGCGCAAGCATGGTTTTCCAGAACGACGCGAGGGCGGTCGCGCCTGGCAGCAGCCGGAGTTCCTGATCGTCGGCTATGGCAAGCTGGGTGGCATCGAGCTCGGCTATGGCTCCGACCTGGATCTGGTCTTTGTCCATGATGGCGCGTCCCGGGGGAGTACCGACGGCAAGCGTCCCCTGGACAACGCCGTCTTCTTCACCCGCCTCGGGCAGCGAATTATCCACCTGCTCACGGCCGTGACGCCCGCCGGCACCCTCTACGAGGTGGACATGCGGTTGCGCCCCTCGGGCAACTCGGGTCTGCTGGTGACCTCCCTGGAGGCCTTCGCCGACTACCAGCGCCACCAGGCCTGGACCTGGGAGCACCAGGCGCTGGTTCGAGCCCGGGTGGTCGCGGGTCACGAGGCCCTGGCAGATCGATTCTCTGCCATCCGTGGCGAGATCCTGGGGCGCCAACGTGATCCGCAGACGCTGCGCGACGAGGTGGTGAAGATGCGCCGCAAAATGCACGACCACCTGGCCAGCAAGGTCGAGAGCGATGACTTCGATCTCAAGCACGACCCCGGTGGCATGGTGGATATCGAGTTCCTCTGCCAGTATGCGGTGCTCGCCATGTCCCATGACGCGCCGGATCTATTGGCCTGGAGCGACAATATTCGTATTCTTGAGACGCTGGAAGCCACGGGGCGTCTGCCGAAAGAGGATTGTCGGCGCCTGCGTGATGCCTACATCGCCTTTCGCGGTGCCGCCCATCGATCCGCCCTGACCCGAGAAGCGGGACGAGGGCGCAGCGCGGATTACCACGAACATCGTCAGGCTGTCATCGCGCTCTGGCAGCGGCTGCTCGAACCGCCGGAAGATGCCTGAGGCGCTTGCCGAGAGACAACAATGCCCCGCGTGAATCTGCCGGGGTGTAAACACCACACCACGAGAAGACGAAAGGACCTAGATTATGTCGATGGCCGACCGCGATGGTCTCATCTGGTTCGATGGCGAGCTGGTTCCCTGGCGCGATGCGAAGGTGCATGTGCTGACCCATACCCTGCACTACGGCATGGGCTGTTTCGAGGGGGTGCGCGCCTATGCCACCGACAAGGGGACTGCCATCTTCCGGTTGAAGGAGCACACCGAGCGTCTCTTCGATTCCGCCAAGATCCTCGGCATGCCCATGACCTTCGACAGGCAGGTGATCAATGAGGCCTGTCGGTCCACCGTTCGGGAGAACGGGCTCGAAGAGGCCTACCTCAGGCCCATGGTCTTCTTCGGAAGCGAGGGCATGGGGCTGCGAGCCGACAACCTCAGGACCCATGTGATCGTCGCTGCCTGGGAATGGCCCTCCTACATGTCGCCAGAGGCCCGCGAACTGGGCATCAAGGTGCAGACGTCCTCCTTCACGCGCCATCACGTCAACATTGCCATGACCCGGGCCAAGGCAAACGGTCAGTACATCAATTCCATGATGGCCCTGGCAGAGGCCCAGCGCGGCGGCTATGACGAAGCCTTGCTGCTCGATCCTCAGGGGTACGCCGCCGAGGGTTCCGGCGAGAATCTCTTCGTGATCAAGAACGGCATCATCTACACGCCGATGCTCACCTCCTGCCTCAACGGCATCACGCGTAACACCGTCTTGCACATGGCCGAACACCTGGGTTTCGAGCTGCGCGAGAAGTTGATTACCCGAGACGAGATCTACATCGCCGACGAGGCCTTCTTCACCGGCACGGCGGCCGAGGTGCTGCCAATCCGGGAGCTCGATGGGCGAACCATCGGCGAAGGTCGACGGGGTCCGGTCACCGAGAAGATCCAGTCGCTGTATTTCGATCTGGTGCGCGGAAAGCAGGCACTGGATGCCGCTTGGTTGACGCCCGTGGCCTGACACGAGCCGTTTCGTTCGTTCATGCAAGCGGCCCGCCTGTCGACGACAGGCGGGCCGCTTGCATGATGCATCTGCGGTTACCCTCTCTCCATGAAAACCTAACGCCTTGAATAAGCCGCCAATTTGGGAGCGGCAGCGAGTAAATTGGTCGGCTTGATTCTTTGGTTAGGACGGGGGTTTAATTTTGAGACCACGGATCAGATTCCTCTGCTTTTCCGGTATTTGAAAGCGATGTATTCCTACTTCACGCCCTTTGTCTGGAAAGATCATCGCGAACATGCGACCGTCATCGACGCCATAATCAGCGATTGCCGCACCAGCAAAAATAGCTTTGTCGCCGACTCGCTCAAAGACATGAAATTGCGGCTCGATGATGCGTTTTCGCCACTGCAAGTGACCTGAAATAGTTACAGAGTCCAAACGGAAGGGATCTTGACCGTCCAGTTGTAGGTAGACGGCATCATTTGCCAGATCAAGTGTGTGAGTGTGCGGCCAAGCGGGACCGGCAAGATAGTCTTCATCATCGTTGTGCATGTTGAATGGAAAGGTCTTCAACACATTACTGGCAGGACTTTGCATGCACAAGATACCAGTAGACCTCATTAGGATTTCATTCCGATATTCGAGCATTGTCGAATATTTTTGATGTTTCTTCCCCTCAGCCGAAAACAGCGGCGTTTCGTCTTTGAACGAAAAAGACTCCGGGCCGGCAGCTGCTATGAAGTAGCTTTGATAATCCGCCCAATACAATAAACTACTTTGAAAATGGGTCAAAAATTCTCCGGGCGTTCCGACGCCGACGAATTCGGGAAAATCTTCTGCAATTGGACGATCCCAAGGCAACATGCTGTAAAGATCGACTCCGTGCTTTTTTGCTTTTGCCTGCGCCCCATTGGTGTAACCTGAGGTTGAAAAAACAGCCCTGTGGGTGACTTTTGGCATATCGGCCAGCTTAAGAATCAACTGCTCTACCGCGACAACATCCAGAGGTTTACCCTGAATCCGTGAGCTCGAAGCTGAAATCTTCCCTGCGTCTCCCGCCGAGCAATTTTTGATCACCGGCACCCCCTTTCTCGGTCCCGGTGATGACTGGCAAGGACGATATTGGCCTCCTTGTCGCCTGTTGATGTCCCCTTTACCCTCACTTTTAGCCTCACTTTCGGCAGCCAGGCACGCCTTACCCGCCGGCCAGCGTGGCGGCGTCTGTTCCCTGATAATCCGACAGGATCGCCCGGTCAGCATGGTGGGGAACGGGGATATCGCAATCGGCTGCGCAGGGTGGTCAGCACTGTCATGCGCCCGATGTCCTGGCCAAAGTCGAGGATGACCTGCCGCGCCTTGTGGATAACCAGCGCCGCGCGATGCACCAGCTCTTGCAGCACCGTGCGCAGCCGGCGGCGTTTCGCCGGGTGGCGCACCGGACTGAGCTCGCCGGTCATGCCGAGCTGCCCCATCAGCCGCAGGATGTT
>JAGXGN010000139.1 GCA_024636705.1 Halomonas sp. | reverse complement strand
GCTCTGGGCCTATCAACTTGCCCTGGTGGGCATCATCCACCACCACGGCAAGTTGATAGGCCCAGAGCCCATCCTTGCGCAGGAGGATGACGTCACCCAGTTCGGCCGGGTCGAGGCGCTGTTCACCGAAGACTCTGTCCTGCCATGTCACGGGACGCAGGCCCCGGTCGCTGCGCAACCGCCAGGCCACCGGCCTTCCCGGCTCGCGCACAGCGTTGCGACACCAGCCGGGGTAGATGGCATGGTCACGCCACTGCTTGCGAGAACAGCTGCAGGGATAGGCAAGCCCCTGTGATCTGAGGCTCTCCAGCGCGGATCGGTAGGCTGCATCCCGGTCATGCTGCCGGGTCACCGGGCCATCCCAGTGAAGGCCGAAGGCCTCCAGCTGATGCAGGATGGTGTCCGCGGCCCCTGGCGGGCAGCGTGGCGGGTCGATGTCCTCGATGCGCAACAGCCAGTCACCATCGGCATGACGGGCGTCGAGGAAGCTCGCCAGTGCCGCCACCAGGGAGCCGAGATGCAGCGGACCCGAGGGGGTGGGGGCGAAGCGACCGCGATATCGGCTCATGCCCTTGCTCTCCGACGAGGCGCGTCAGATACGCAAACGGGCACCTTCAGGTGCCCGTCAGGGGTGTCGGGTGGCGACATCCGCATGGCCGGCTCAACCGCCCAGCTGCTTTTCCTTGAGCTCGGCGAGCGTCTTGCAGTCGACGCAAAGCGTGGCGGTCGGACGCGCTTCCAGGCGGCGAATCCCGATCTCGACACCGCAGGCGTCACAGAAGCCATAATCATCCTCGTCGATCTTGTCGAGGGTCTCGTTGATCTTCTTGAGCAGTTTGCGCTCCCGGTCACGGGTGCGGAGTTCGAGGCTGAAGCCCTCCTCCTGGGTCGCCCGGTCGGCAGGGTCGGCGTAGTTGTTCGCCTCTTCCTGCAAGTGGCGAACCGTTCGGTCCACCTCTTCCATGAGCTCCTGTTTCCAGTCCAGCAGAATCTGTCGGAAGTGCTCCAGTTGTTGCTCGTTCATGTACTCCTCCCCCCGCGCGGGTACATAGGGGGTGAATTTCTTGGGCGCTTCCATGGTCTTGTCGGCTACTGGCATGGGACTGCCTCGTTACTAATGAATGACTACTGATCTATATATCTTGGTTGGCGCTGGTATATCACGCCGGAGGGATGCTTGTTTAGCGGAAAAAAGGTGTCTTTGCAAGACCTCTTCGTCTCCGATATGCGTGAGCATGGCAAAAGTCGCTACAATGCCTGGCGTTACGACAGGCATTGGATGACAGCTAACCGACAGGAGCCAGCATGCCATGGAATTCGCGCGTCGCGCAGATTGCCCCCTTTCGAGTGATGAGCCTGCTGGAAACCGCCCAGGCTCGTGAGGCGGCCGGGCACGATGTCATCCATCTGGAAGTCGGGGAGCCGGACTTCGCGACCCCCGAGCCGGTGGTGACGGCCGGCCAGGCCGCCGTGGCGGCAGGCCATACTCGCTACACCCCGGCCGCGGGGTTGCCGGCATTGCGGGAGGCCATCGCCGGCCATTACGCCGAGCACTTCGCGACCGACATCGATCCGGGGCGGATCCTGGTCACGCCCGGTGCGTCCGGGGCGCTGCTGCTGGCCAGCCAGTTGCTGGTCGGATCCGGCGACAGGGTGTTGATGGCCGATCCCAACTATCCCTGCAACCGACACTTCATGGCCCTGGCCGGTGCCGAGGTCGATGCGGTTCCGGTCGGCCTGGGCAGCGGCTGGCAGCTCGATGCCGGCCTGGTCGACCGCCATTGGCGTGCCGACACCCGCCTGGCCATGCTGGCCACGCCCTCGAACCCCACGGGTCACATGCTCGATGCCCAGCAATTGGCCGGGGTCGCCGAGAGGGTGGCCGCGCACGGTGGCGAATTGCTGGTCGACGAGATCTACCAGGGGCTTTGCTACGATATCGCGCCGCTCTCGGTGGCGTCGATGACCCCCGATGCCTTCGTGGTCAACAGCTTCTCGAAGTACTTCGGCATGACCGGCTGGCGCCTTGGCTGGCTGCTGGCCCCCGAGGCGGCGGTGGAGCCGCTCACCCGGCTGGCCCAGAACGTCTTTCTGGCCGCCTCCACGCCGGCTCAGTACGCCGCCCTGGCGGCCTTTACGCCCGAGTGTCGCGAAATACTCGAGGGACGGCGCCGCGGACTCGGTCGCCGCCGGGACGCCTTGCTGGTCGCCCTGGCCAGGCTGGGGTTGGCGCCCTCCTTGCCACCCCAGGGCGCCTTCTACTTGTGGCTGGACATCTCCCACTACAGCCGCGACAGCCAGGGCTTCTGTCAGCGACTACTCGAGGAGGAAAACGTCGCCATTACCCCGGGCATCGACTTCGCCGTCACGGGTGGCGAGGACCATGTGCGGATCGCCTTCACCACCAGCATCCCGCGTCTCGAGGAAGCCGTGAACCGGCTCGAACGCTTCCTGGCGCGTCAATAGAGGCATCGTCATGGTCTACACGCCAGCGCTAGTGCCGGGCATCCTGCTGCGGCGTTACAAGCGGTTCTTCGCCGATGTGCGCCTCGATGACGGCCGGGAGGTGGTGGCCCATTGTCCCAACACCGGATCCATGCGAGCGGTGAACATTCCAGGTTGCCGCGTCTGGCTCTCCCCCAGCGATGATCCTCGGCGCAAGCTTGCCTGGACCTGGGAGCTGATCGAGCTTCCCCAGGCGGATGGTGATTTGGCCATGGCCTCGGTGCACACCGGGCGGGCCAATCGCATCGTCGAGGAGGCGCTGCGCGAGGGGTCTGTGTCGGAGCTGGCGGGCTATGAGGCGCTCCGGCGCGAGGCGAAGGTGGCGGGCGCACGGCTGGACTTCCGACTCGATGACCCGCAACGGGGCGTCGCCTTCGTCGAGGTCAAGCAGGTGACGCTGAAGGAGGCCGATGGCCACGGCTATTTTCCCGATGCGGTGAGCCTGCGGGGCCGCAAGCATCTCGAGGCATTGGCGGCTCTCGCGGCGATGGGGTACCGTGCCGTGCTGCTGTTCTGCGTGGCTCATGAGGGCATCGAGGACGTCGCGCCGGCGGAGCATATCGATCCGGCCTATGCGGCGACCCTGCGCGAGGTGGCGGAGCTTGGCGTGGAGGTGCTGGCGCGGCGCTGTGAGGTCATCCGTGAGACCGGCGTGCCGATGGCGATCCGCCTGGGCAGGCGGCTACCGGTCTCACTCGCCCGAACGATGTCTGTTCAGTGATCGACGCTCAGCGATCGATCTTCAGTGATCAATATAGAAACGCTGGATGAAACTCACCTCGGCGGGTTCGGCATTGCGGTCGAAGCGTACGCGCAGATCGAAGCGCATCGGCTCGTCCTCGCGGATGCGAAACACCGCCACCTGGGACGGCGTATCGTCGATGCGCAGGCTGCGGAATGTCAGCGGAGTGGCGTCGTCTCCGGCGAGTCCGCCGACGCGCCCGTCGACCGACGCAGTGACAGGCTGGCTCGAACCATCCTCGAGCTCCTCCAGAACACTCACATTGAGCAGCGCCATCGCCGGATGGCGCTGGATACCATAGGTCTTGGCCACGTCCTCGGAGAGGAAGCTGGTGCTCACGGCGCTGTAATGGATCTGATACTGGTCGACCACTTCGAACTGTTGGGCGGAGAGTGGCCAGGCCGGCAACATCAGCCAGGCCAGGAACAGCAGGGACAAGGATCGTCTTTGCATCATGAACCCCCGGCAGTGACGGATTGTCGGGTCAATCCCGACGGCGAGTGATCCGGAAGATGGCGATCTCGCCGAACAGGTTGGGCCACCACCGCGAACTCCAGTGCCCTTCGTGATCGCCGATGCCCACCGCCCGGTCAACGATGATGAGACCCTTGTCGCGGCAGAGTTGTTCAAAGTCGTTGAAGGTCGACAGATGGATATTGGGCGTGTCGTACCAGGCGTGGGGCAGGGACTTCGAGACCGGCATATAGCCCTTGAGGCCCAGATAGGCCCGATGGCGCCAGTAGGCGAAGTTGGGGAAGGTGATGATGCATTCCCCGGCGACACGCAGCATCTCGTCGAGCATCAGGTCGGGACGGCGCAGGGCCTGGAGTGCCTGGGTCATGACCACCAGGTCGCAGGCGTCATCCTCGAAGTTGGCCAGGCCCTCATCGAGGTTCTGCTCGATGACGTTTACGCCCTTGGCGATACAGGCGGTGATCCCGTCCGGGTCGATCTCCAGGCCATACCCCGTGACCCCCTTGTCACGTGCCAGAGCGGACAACAGGGCGCCATTGCCACAGCCCAGGTCGAGGATGTGGGCGCCTTCGGGAACCCAGTCGTGAATCAGCTTCAGGTCGGCGCGTTTCATGACCGTGCCTCCAGGCCCTGGTCCCGGGCGACCCGCGACATGAAGGCGGCGAACACCGCCTGGTAGCGCGACTCCGGCATCAGGAAGGCATCGTGGCCATGGGGCGAGTCGATGTTAGCGTAGCTGACGTCCTTGCCGGCACGAATCAGGGCGTTGGTCAGCTCCCTGGAGCGCCAGGGCGGGAAGCGCCAGTCGGTGGTGAAGCTGACCACCAGGAAAGGGCATTTCGCGGGCGCCAGGGCTCGAGCCAGGTTACCGCCATGGGCGGCGGCGGGGTCGAAGTAGTCCAGGACCTTGGTCATCAGCAGGTAGGTGTTGGCATCGAAGGAGGTGGAGAAGGTGTCGCCTTGGTAGCGCAGGTAGGATTCCACCTGGAACTCCACGTCATAACCGAAGTTGATGTCGTCCGAACGCAGGTCACGCCCGAACTTGCTGCCCATGGCATCCTCGGAGAGATAGGTGATATGGCCCACCATGCGGGCGAGCTTGAGGCCGCGACGCGGCACCTTGCCATGTTCGTAGTACCAGCCTTCATGGAAATCGGGATCCGAGCGGATGGCCTGGCGGGCCACCTCGTTGAAGGCGATGTTCTGGGCGGACAGCTTGGGGGTGGCGGCGATCACCACGGCATTGGCGATGCGCTCGGGATAGTCCAGGGCCCATTGAATGGCCTGCATGCCGCCCAGGCTTCCGCCGACCACCGCGGCGAAGCGCTCGATACCCAGATGGTCGGCGAGGCGGGCCTGGCTCTGTACCCAGTCGAGAACGGTCATCATCGGGAAGTCCGGGCCCCACTGATGGCCGGTCTCGGGGTTCTGGCTGCCGGGGCCGGTGCTGCCATGGCAACCGCCCAGGTTGTTCAGCGACACCACGAAGAAGCGGTCGGTGTCGATGGATTTGCCCGGTCCGATATGGGCATCCCACCAGCCCGGCTTGCGTTCCTCCGGGTCATGGAAGCCGGCGGCATGGTGATGGCCGGACAGGGCATGGCAGATCAGTACCGCATTCGAGCGCTCGGCATTGAGTTCACCGTAGGTCTCGAATACCAGGTCGTAGGCTGGCAGCGTCCTGCCGCAGGCCAGGGCCAGGGGGTCGTCGAAGTGCACCTTCTGTGGCGTCACCATACCGACCGAGTCGCGAGGGATCTCGGGCATCTGTGGTTCCGTGTCCTGTGGTTGAAGGTTGTCAGAGGCCGACCAGGGCACCGGCGATGCCGGCGGCACGGGTCAGAGAGCCCACCACGATACCATCGATCAGGCTGATGGCGATGAAGGCGACGATGGGCGATAGGTCGATCATGCCCAGCGGGGGGATCACCTTGCGCAGCGGCGCCATGATCGGTTCGATCAACTGCATCACCAGCAGTGCCCCCGGATGGCTGGCATTGGGTGCCACCCAGCTGAGGATGATCATCACGATCAGTGCAAAAAAGTAGATCTTGAGGATGGCATTGGCCAGGGCCGCGAGGGTCCCGATGGCGACACCGACCAGCGGTGGCATGCCACCGATCGCGATCTGCAGGATGATCAGGATGCTCACCGCCTTGATCACGAAACCCGCCGCCAGGGTGGCCAGGTCGAAGCGATTCATCACCGGCCCCAGGAAGCCCTGGAAGGGGCCCACTGCCGGCTGGGTGATCTTCACCACCGACTGGCTGATCGGATTGTAGTAGTCCGCCCGGGATGCCTGCAGCAGGAAGCGCAGCATCAGCAGGAAGAGGTAGATGTTGACGAGGGTATTGACCAGCATCAGGCCGGCGCTTCCCAGTTGACTGCCCATCAGGGCTCCTCCGTGTTCTTTGAACCGTGTAGTTGAATGTCTGTCTCGTCTCAGCGCTTGCCGAGTTCCTCGGCCATCTCGCCGGCGCGGTCGGCACAGGCGGTCATTGCCTCGGCCATGATGCGGCGCAGGCCGGCATCCTCCAGGTGTTCGATGGCCCGCTCGGTGGTGCCGCCGGGCGACATCACGTTGCGCTTGAGTTCGGCGGGCGTCTTGTCACTGGCCATCGCCATCTTCGCCGCCCCCAGGGCGGTCTGCATGGCTAGTCGGCGAGCGGTATCGGCGGACAGGCCCAGCTTGACGCCGGCGTCTTCCATGGCCTCGAACATCAGGAAGAAATAGGCGGGGGCGCTGCCCGAGACGGCGGTCACGGCATCGAGCAGCGCCTCGTCATCGACCCACTCGACCAGGCCGACCGCTTCCATCAGCTCGGTGGCCAGCCGGCGCTGTGTCTCGTTGACCCGCTGGTTGGCGTAGAGGCCCGAGGCGCCGGCACCCACCAACGAGGGTGTGTTGGGCATGCAGCGGACCAGGGCCAGATTTCCGCCTAGCCAGTGCTCGATCGACTCGGCCGAGAGGCCGGCGGCTACCGAGATGATCAGCGGCCGTCGACGCTGGATCGCCTCGCGCAGGGTGTCACAGACGTCACGCATGATCTGTGGCTTGACGGCCAGTACCACGACGTCCGCCTCGGCGACGGCCGCGGCGTTATCGGTCCCGGTATGGATGCCCAGCCGCTCGCGCACCGGGGCCAGCACGTCATCGTTGGGGGAGGTGGCGGTGATGGCGGAGGGCGAGAAGCCGCTGTCGATCATGCCGCCGATGATGGCGCTGGCCATGTTCCCGGCGCCGATGAAAGTGACTCTTGTGGCCATGAGGTCTGTCCTGTGTCGGTCTACTGTATCGGTCTAAAAAGGAGGCGTCCCGTCGGCAGGGTAGCGAGACGGGTAATGCCGCGGTGCTTATCGTGGTTCCCTTTCGCCGAAGATCGCCGTTCCCAGGCGTACCAGGGTGGCGCCTTCCAGCACGGCGGCTTCCAGGTCCGCCGTCATGCCCATGGACAGGGTATCCAGAGGGGCGTCGGGAAAGCGAGCCTTCAACGCCGCCAGCGCCTCGCGGAGCCGGGCAAAGGGGAGGCGCTGCGCCTCGATCCCCTCGGCGGGGGCAGGAATCGCCATCAGCCCACGCAGGCGCAGGTTGGGCATCTCCAGGACCGCTGCCGCGAGCGCCGGGAGATCATCGAGTGTCACGCCGGCCTTGCTGGGCTCGTCGCTGATATTGACCTGCAGGCAGATGTCCAGTGCGCCGAGTTCGACGGGGCGTTGATCGGATAGCCGTCGTGCGATCTTCTCACGGTCTACGCTGTGTACCCAGGCGAAGTGCTCTGCCACGGCGCGGGTCTTGTTAGATTGCAGCGGACCGATGAAATGCCAGACGATGTCGTCGAGGCCTGCCAGTTCGGCCTGCTTGTCGAGGGCTTCCTGGAGGTAGTTCTCTCCGAAGTCACGCTGACCCAGATGCCAGGCTTCACGCACCATGCCGGCAGGCTTGGTCTTGCTTACCGCCATGAGTCGGGCATCCTTGGCAGGACGTCCCGCCGCTTTCAAGGCGTCGGCGAGTCGCCCCCGGGCCGCGGCCAGTGCCTCGGAAAGTGCTAGGGTTGTCATGCGACAAGGTCTGCCATACTGGTCATCGTTAAAGGGCACCTATCAAGGGAACAGGGAAAACCATGGATATTACCGAACTGCTGGCGTTCTCGGCAAAGCAGAAAGCCTCTGACCTTCACCTCTCGGCGGGACTGCCGCCGATGATACGTGTCGACGGTGATATCCGTCGCCTCAACGTGCCGGCCATGGAAGATCGTGAGGTCCGCAAGATGATCTACGACATCATGGCGGATCGGCAGCGCCGCGACTACGAGGAGTTCTTCGAGACCGATTTCTCCTTCGAGGTGCCGGGTGTCTCCCGCTTTCGTGTCAACGTCTTCAATCAGGGGCGCGGCGCGGGCGCCGTCTTCCGGACGATCCCGACCGAGGTGCTGACCATGGAGGACCTGGGCATGGGGCCGGTCTTCCGTCAGCTTTCCATGCTGCCCAGGGGACTGGTGCTGGTGACCGGCCCGACCGGCTCGGGCAAGAGCACCACCCTGGCGGCGATGATCGACTACATCAATGACAACCGGTTTGAACATATCCTCACCATCGAGGATCCGGTGGAATTCGTCCATCGCAGCAAGCGTTGCCTGGTCAATCAGCGCGAGGTGCATCGCGATACCCACGGCTTTGCTCCGGCCCTGCGCAGCGCCCTGCGTGAGGACCCGGACATCATCCTGGTCGGTGAGTTGCGTGACCTCGAGACCATTCGCCTCGCGTTGACCGCCGCCGAGACAGGCCATCTGGTGTTCGGCACCCTTCACACGACGTCGGCGGCGAAGACCATCGACCGGATCATCGACGTCTTCCCGGGTGACGAGAAGTCCATGGTGCGCTCGATGCTCTCCGAATCCTTGCAGGCGGTAATTTCCCAGGCGTTACTGAAGCGTCAGGGTGGGGGTCGCCTCGCGGCCCACGAGATCCTGGTGGCGACCGCCGCCGTGCGTAACCTGATCCGCGAGGACAAGGTGGCGCAGATCTACTCGGCGATTCAGACGGGCGGCAACCTGGGCATGCAGACCCTCGATGCCTCCCTTGCCCGCCTGGTGGCCGACAATCTGGTGGCCCGAGAGGAGGCCCAGGCCAAGGCCAAGGGCGTCCTGGCCAGTTAAGCGACAGGAAATGACAAGACAGGAATGAAAAGAATAGAGGAGCAGGGACATGACGGCGCAAGAATGGTTGTATCAACTGCTGGACATCATGGTGACCAAGGAAGCCTCGGATCTGCTGATCTCGGTGAATGCGCCGCCGACCATCAAGATGGCCGGCCAGTTGACCCCATTGGGCGATCAGGGACTCAGCGTCGCGCAGGTCAACGAACTGGTCGGTGCCTCCCTTCCCGAGAACCTCAGGGAACGGTTCCGCAACGAGCATGAAGCCAACTTTGCACTGAGCCTCAAGGACAAGGGCCGCTTTCGTGTCAGTGCCTTCCAGCAGCGTAACCAGGCGGCCATGGTGATTCGCCGTATCGGCTTCGAGATCCCGCACCTGGAGGAGCTGTCGCTGCCCGCCACGCTCGGCGAGCTGGCCAACAACAAGCGCGGCCTGGTGTTCGTGGTCGGGGGGACCGGCACCGGCAAGTCGACCACCCTGGCGTCGATGATCCAGCAGCGCAACGAGACCCTGGGGGGGCACATCATCAGCGTCGAGGATCCCATCGAGTATGTGCATCCCCATCGCAAGGCGATCATCAATCAGCGCGAGGTCGGCATCGATACCGATTCCTTCGAGGTGGCGTTGAAGAATACCCTTCGCCAGGCGCCGGACGTGATCCTGATCGGCGAGGTGCGTACCCGGGAGACCATGGAACACGCCCTGACCTTCGCCGAGACCGGCCACCTCTGTCTGGCCACGCTGCATGCCAACAATGCCAACCAGGCGCTGGACCGGATCATCAATTTCTTTCCCATCGAGCGGCACTCCCAGGTATGGCTCGACCTCTCGCTCAACCTGCGGGCCATCGTGGCCCAGCAACTCCTGCCGACCATCGATGGCGGTCGCACGGCCGCCATCGAGATCATGCTCAAGTCGCCGCTGATCGGTGACCTGGTGCGCAAGGGGGAGGTCTCCGAGATCAAGAATGTCATGTCACGTTCCCGTGACCTGGGGATGCAGACCTTCGATCAGGCACTCTTCGATCTCTTCAAGGCCGGCAAGATCACCGAAGAAGTGGCGCTGGTGCACGCCGATTCGGCCAATGACCTGCGCATGATGATCAAGTACAGCGACGAGGGTGCCGAGGGCGTTGTGGGGGCAAAGGATGCCGCCTCGCGCCTGTCGTTGCGGGGTCAGGATGATTTCTAGGGATCAGGGTGCGTAGATACCGCCAAGCACCCTGGCCCCGCTGGCGCCGGTGACCGCCGGCAGGTTGCCCGGCAGGCCGGATAGTCGCCGCGAGGCCAGCCAGGCGAAGGCACCGGCCTCCAGCCAGTCGGCGGGCCAGCCCCAGTCCTCGCTGGACATCAGTGGCGTTTCCGGCAGGTGACGGGCCAGTCGATCCAGCAGGTCGGGGTTGTGGGTTCCGCCACCGCAGGGAACCAGTGCCGTCGCAGGTGGGGCATCCAGCCGCTCTCGGGCCATCGCGACGCCGAGCGCCACGCTGGTCGCCGTCAGCTCGGCCAGGCTGGCCTGGACGTCCTGCGGCGCCTCTCCTCCCCTCAGGTGCCCTTGCAGCCAGTCCAGGTGAAAGAGCTCCCGGCCCGTGCTGCGCGGCGGTGGCAGGTAAAAGAAGGGTTCCGCCAGCAGGCGCTCCAGCAAGGCCTCGTCGACCCGTCCCGAGGCCGCCCAGCGACCATCGGCATCGAAACGCTCGCCGCGATGGCGAGCATGCCAGGCGTCGAGCAGCGCATTGGCGGGCCCGGTATCGAACCCCAGGGGGTTCCTTTCGTCCTGGCGTGGCGGCAGGAGCGTCAGATTGGCGAAGCCCCCCAGGTTGAGCACCAGTCGCCATTCGTCCTCCGTCCGGAAAATGGTCTCATGGAACGCCGGGGCGAGCGGCGCTGCCTGACCGCCTGCGGCGAGATCACGGCGACGGAAGTCGGCAACTACCTGACATCCGGTCAGTTCGGCGAGGCGGCTGGGATTGTCGAGTTGCAGGGTGTAGGCCGGGCCGCCTCGATGACCGAGAGGGGCGTGCTCGATGGTCTGGCCGTGGCTGCCGATCGCCGTGATGGCGCTGTTTGCGGTGCCGCTCTCGATCAGGAGTGATTCGACCGCCTGGGCCTGGAGTCGACAGAAGACCTCTTCGGCGGTCGCGAGCGCTGCGAAGCTGGCGTGGTCGGCATGGCAGAGAGACCATAGCTGGCCACGCAGGGGCTCGGGCATCGGCTCGGCGTGGTGGGCCAGGAGGCGAGGGTGACACCGGGTGTCTTTTTCCGTGGGCACCGGAATCTCGACCAGAGCGGCATCGATACCGTCCAGGCTGGTGCCGGACATCAGGCCAATGAACAGGGGCATGTCGTTCTCCTGGCGTAAGGGGCGTCACCGCGTGTCGCCGAGTCATGCTACCATTCTGCCCCATTTGGAGGGTCCCAAGGACTCGGCAATCACCATGGCGTGGAGGTGGGCAGCATGACCGATATCGCGAGCGCGCTGGGGATTCTGCAGCGTGGTACCCATGAGATCCTGGTCGCGAGCGAACTCAGGAAGAAGCTCGAATCCGGTCGCAAGCTGCGTATCAAGGCGGGTTTTGATCCCACAGCCCCCGATCTTCATCTGGGGCATAGTGTGCTGCTGACCAAGATGCGTCAGTTCCAGGACCTGGGTCATGAGGTCATCTTCCTCATCGGTGACTTCACGGGGCGTATCGGCGACCCCACCGGCAAGAACGTGACCCGCAAGCCGCTGACCGAAGAAGAGGTCAAGATCAACGCTCAGACCTATCGGGAGCAGGTATTCAAGATCCTCGACCCCGACAAGACCGAGGTGCGCTTCAACGCCGAGTGGTTCTCCTCCATGAGTGCCGCCGACATGATCGAGCTGGCCGGCCAGAGCACCGTGGCGCGGATGCTCGAACGCGATGATTTCGACAAGCGCTACAGCGCCGGCCAGCCGATCTCCATCCATGAGTTTCTCTACCCGCTGGTGCAGGGCTACGACTCCGTGGCGCTGGAGACGGATGTGGAGCTCGGCGGTACCGACCAGAAGTTCAATCTGCTGATGGGTCGCGAGGTCCAGAAGCACTTCGGCCAGACGCCCCAGGTCGTGATCACCATGCCGCTGCTCGAGGGCCTGGACGGTGTTCAGAAGATGTCCAAGTCCCTGGGCAATTATGTCGGTGTCGATGAGGCCCCCGGGGCGATGTTCAACAAGCTGGTTTCCATGCCGGATAGCCTGATGTGGCGGTATTTCGAGTTGCTGTCACTGAAGTCCAACGAGGAAATAGCGGCGCTCAGGCGCGATGTCGACGCCGGAGCTAACCCGCGTGACATCAAGATGGTACTGGCCCGTGAGCTGATCGGCCGCTATCACGGCGAGGAAGCGGCTACCAATGCCCATCGATCCGCCGGCAATCAGCTGGCCGAAGGTGAGTTGCCGGAAGATCTGCCGGAGATCGATGTGGATTTCGAAGGCAGTGCCCAGGCGCCCATCGCCGCGGTGCTCAACCGCTCGGGGCTGGCCAACAACAGCGCCCAGGCCAAGGACATGCTCGGCAACGGGCGGGTCAGGGTCGATGGCGAGGTAGTGGCGCGTGATCATATGCTCGAGACAGGCAGGAGTTATGTGATCCAGGCCGGCAAGAAGCGCTATGGTCGGATCATTCTGAGCTGATATGCCGTTTTATAAGCGAGCATGGCGGCATTCCCTACCGGTCGATACTGTCGCTGCTGGATAGGGCAAGCCAGCCCGCCTGAAACTTTTCCCCCAGGCGCTCTTGCGCCTGTCGCCGCCTGGGGGTAGAGTACGCATCCGCTGCCGACGAGCTGTGGGTTGTCGGCGGTGTTGATGTCGAGAAGTGGTTGTTTTTCCTTGGAAGTTAAAGCGCCGGCGGGACCACGAAACGCCGCCTTCGGGATTGACATTGCCCTCGGCATCGGTAAAATACGCCTTCCTCGTTGGGCGCTGGCGCAAGCCGCCAACAGCGAGACGCTTCGCTCTCTGCAAGAGCCCGGAGCCGCTCTTTAACAATCGATCAGGTAATTCATGTGGGCGCTTGTCGAGATGTCGGTGACCAGTCACCACGATATCGAGGCAAGCGACTCGTCAAGGTCGGCCCTTCGGGGCAGGGCCTTTTGAGCAGTTTGAACCTTGAGCCAAGTTTGGTTCGCTTTCGCCTCGCTCTTTCGGGAGTGGGTCGAGCAAGAACCGCAGTGATTGAAACTGAAGAGTTTGATCATGGCTCAGATTGAACGCTGGCGGCAGGCCTAACACATGCAAGTCGAGCGGAAACGATGGAGCTTGCTCCAGGCGTCGAGCGGCGGACGGGTGAGTACTGCATAGGAATCTGCCCGGTAGTGGGGGATAACCTGGGGAAACTCAGGCTAATACCGCATACGTCCTACGGGAGAAAGCGGGGGCTCTTTTGACCTCGCGCTATCGGATGAGCCTATGCCGGATTAGCTAGTTGGTGAGGTAATGGCTCACCAAGGCGACGATCCGTAGCTGGTCTGAGAGGATGATCAGCCACATCGGGACTGAGACACGGCCCGAACTCCTACGGGAGGCAGCAGTGGGGAATATTGGACAATGGGGGCAACCCTGATC
>JAGXGN010000010.1 GCA_024636705.1 Halomonas sp. | reverse complement strand
GACCTGGCCAGTGTCGATCTCGCCGAAGTGCCGAGACTCTCCTCCACCTTCGAGGAGTTTGATCGCGTCCTGGGTGGCGGCCTGGTGCCGGGCTCGGCAGTGTTGCTGGGGGGGAATCCCGGTGCCGGCAAGTCAACCCTCTTGCTGCAGACGGCCTGCAAGCTGGCCCAGGCGCATCGAGTACTCTATGTCACCGGCGAGGAGTCCCTCTCCCAGGTGGCGATGCGGGCCCAGCGGCTTCAGTTGCCGACGCGGGGCCTGAAGATGCTGGCCGAGACCAGCGTCGAGACCATTCTCGCCGTGTCCGGGCGGGAAGATCCCGCCATCCTGATCATCGATTCCATCCAGACCATGCATCTGGAGGATATCGCCTCGGCACCGGGAGGCGTGGCCCAGGTGCGCGAATCCGCCGCTGCTCTGACCCGTTTCGCCAAGCAGAGCAACACCGTCCTCTTGCTGGTGGGCCACGTCACCAAGGATGGCACCCTGGCCGGGCCCAAGGTGCTGGAGCACATGATCGACGCCTCCCTGCTGCTCGAGGGCGGTGCCGATTCCCGTTTCCGTACCCTGCGCGGCCAGAAGAACCGCTTCGGCGCGGTCAACGAGCTGGGCGTCTTCGCCATGCTCGAGCACGGTCTCAAGGAGGTCAAGAATCCGAGTGCGATCTTCCTTTCGCGTGCCGAGGAGCAGTCGCCAGGTAGCCTGGTGATGGTGGTCTGGGAGGGCACGAGGCCCATCCTGGTCGAGGTCCAGGCCCTGCTCGATGATTCGCCGCTGGGCAATCCGCGACGACTCGCCGTGGGACTCGACCCGAATCGACTGGCCATGTTGCTGGCGGTGCTGCATCGACACGGAGGCCTCTTCACTGGTGATCAGGATGTCTTCCTCAACGTGGTCGGGGGCGTCAAGGTCCTGGAGACGAGTGCCGACCTCGCGGTATTGCTGGCGGTGGTGTCCAGCCTGCAGAACCGGCCGCTACCCCGCGAGCTGGTGGTCTTCGGCGAGGTGGGACTCTCCGGTGAGATCCGGCCCGTGCCCAGCGGACAGGAGCGTATCGTCGAAGCGGCCAAGCACGGCTTCAAGCGGGCCATCGTGCCGCGCGGCAATGCCCCCAAACGCTCGCTGGAGGGCATGGAAGTGGTCGCCGTTGACAAGTTGGCGGAGGCCCTCGAGGCGCTGTGAACAGAGGCCTTGATGTAGAATACTCATAACAGATTCCGAGGAGATTCCGATGAGCGCCATTCGCCTGACCCAGTACAGCCATGGAGCGGGATGCGGCTGCAAGATCGCCCCTGACGTACTCGATGGGATCCTGGCCAAGGCCGGCCCGGGGGCGGGCCACAAGCGGCTGCTCGTCGGCAACCAGGGGCGCGAGGATGCCGCCGTCTACGACCTGGGTGATGGCCGCGGCATGATTGCCACCACCGACTTCTTCATGCCTATCGTCGATGATCCCTTCGACTTCGGGCGTATCGCTGCCACCAATGCGATCAGTGACGTCTATGCCATGGGCGGCACGCCGGTACTGGCCCTGGCGATTCTTGGCTGGCCGCTGGACAAGCTGGGACCGGAGATCGCTGGCGACGTGGTGGCTGGTGCCCAGTCGGTATGCCGTGAACTCGGTCTCGCCCTGGCTGGCGGTCACTCCATCGATGCCCCCGAGCCGATCTTCGGCCTGGCGGTCAATGGCCTGGTGGACCTCGAGCACCTGAAGCTCAACAAGGGGGCACAGGTCGGTGACCTGCTCTTCCTGACCAAGCCGCTGGGGGTGGGCTTTCTGACCACGGCGGAGAAGCAGGGGCTGCTGGAGTCCGGGCACCAGACACTGGCCCGTGAGACCATGCTGAAATCCAACCGGATTGGCATCGACCTCGGCAGGGTGAAGGGCGTGCATGCCATGACCGACGTGACCGGCTTCGGCCTGGCCGGTCACCTTTCCGAAGTGTGTGCCGCCAGCGGTGTTGCGGCGCGTATCG
Source organism: Halomonas sp. (assembly GCA_024636705.1). Taxonomy (GTDB): domain Bacteria; phylum Pseudomonadota; class Gammaproteobacteria; order Pseudomonadales; family Halomonadaceae; genus Halomonas. Next base: position 15,255 of record JAGXGN010000010.1, on the reverse strand, counting down.
ATTTCCGGCGCCTGCCACGACTGGCCGAGGCCGAGGCTTATCGCCGCAAGGGGGCCGTGCCGGGCGGAACCCATCGCAACCGCGAGGCCCTGGGGCCTGTCCTCAAGGAGATGGACGAGGCCCATTGGCAGTGGCTGTGCGACCCACAGACCTCGGGCGGCCTGCTGCTCGCTGTCCACCCGTCCTGGGAGGACGATGTGGAGCGCGTCGGACGTGACCACGGCGTGGAACTGGCCCCCTTCGGCGAAATCGTGGCGCAAGAGGGCGAGACCCTGATCGAGGTGAGGGGATGAATCTGCCGCTGGTCGAGCCGGATCTCGCGCTGCTGCGGGAGGGGCGCGTGCTGATCGACGTGCGTGCCCCGGTGGAATTCGCTCAGGGGGCCTTGCCCGGTGCGGTCAACCTGCCGCTGATGGACGATGAGGAGCGTCACCGTGTCGGCATCTGCTACAAGGCCCGGGGCCACCAGGCCGCCATCGAGCTCGGGCAGACGTTGGTACGAGGTGGCATCAAGTCCGCACGCGTGGCGGCATGGCAGCGTCTGATCGAGGCGCATCCCGATGCCATCGTCTATTGTTTCCGGGGTGGATTGCGCTCCGAAGTCGCTCAGCAGTGGCTAATGGAAGTCGGTATCGAGAGGCCGCGAATCCGTGGTGGCTGGAAGGCGATGCGCCAGGCGCTCTGTGAGCATGTCGAGGCGTCGGCCGAACAGCCCCTGTTGAGCGTCAGCGGCCTGACGGGGTGTGCCAAGACGGCCCTGGTCCGGCGGCTTCCCAATGGCCTGGACCTCGAGGGCTGCGCACGCCACAAGGGCTCGGCCTTCGGGCGTCATCCGCTCCCGGCCCCCAGCCAGATCGACTTCGAACACGCCATGGGGTTGCGCCTGCTGACATTGACGGGACAGCCGCTGGTCGTCGAGGACGAATCACGGCATATCGGTGCGGCCAATATCCCCCTGAGCTTCTGGCGCTCCATGGAGCAGGCGCCGAGAGTCCGTGTCGAGATGCCGCTGGACTGGCGTCTCGCCCAGATCCGGCAGGACTACATCGATGACCTCTGGACGATCTATCGGTCACACTTCGGCGACTGGCTGGGCTGGACGCTGATGCGCAAGCAGCTTGCCACCGCCCTGTCGCGGTTGGCAAAGCGCCTGGGACATTCTCGACTGGTGCGGTTGCAGCGGCTGCAAGTGATCGCCTTCCGCGAGCATGAGCGGGGCAATCGCCAGGCCCACGAGGCTTGGCTGGCCCCGCTTCTCACCGAATACTACGACCCGCTGTACCGTCACCAGCTGGAAAAACACCCCGAGAGGGTTTTCCTCCATGTGGGCGACTGGGAAAGCTGCCTGGAGGCCGCCAGGGACTGGTCGGCAAACGCCGCGAGAGAGGCCTCGGCGGAGCGCTTGATGGCCTGATAACGCCTTCTCGAGCCCTTCGGCCTCAGCGGATCGCCTGGCGAAGCCACTGGCTGAGCAGCCTGTCGAGCAGAGGGGCCAGCAGGTCGAAGCGTTTCTGGTCCTCCAGCATGAACTCGGGTGTCTGTGCCTGGGGGCTGATGTCGCTGCCGTAAGGCGACGGATGCTGGTCAGCCAATCGGCGATCCGGGCCGTTCCCTGGTGGGGGCTGTGCTGAAGAAGGTGGAAATGCATGCATGCCTCGCCATTGGTGACTCGTCCCAGGAAGCGAAAGGGTACATGAAGTCGGCGCTACGCGAACAGATACTGACCATTCTGGCCGAGATTCCTCCCGGCAGGGTCACGACTTACGGGCGTATTGCCGCGATGACCGACGCAGGGACACCGCGTCTGGTCGCACGTGCCCTGCGCGAGCTGCCGGCAGGCCATGATCTGCCATGGTTTCGGGTGATTACCGCCTCCCGGCGTTTGGCCGATCACTCGGGCGCCGAGCGGCAGCGGCATCTGCTACTGGCTGAGGGGATCGCCTTCGATGCCCGTGGACGGGTCGCCGCCGAGAGACTCTGGCCCTGAGCCAACCATTGCCTTCGAGGGGAAATGCCATGAGCCAGTCGTCGCCGAGCTTTCATCAGCGTCTCAAGCAACTCGAACCCCGCCGCCAGCAGGCATTCATGGCGGCGCTCTGCGAGCGGATGCTGCCGAACTATATCTTTTACAATCGGGCCCTCTATGCCGACAGCAGCGGCCAGGGTGACCTACACGGTCTTCGCGTTATTCTCGACCTGGTCTGGGAACACCTGCTGGTCAAGGGGGCGCGCATCGACTTCGATCGCCAGGCCGAGAAGCTGGCCGAACTGGAGCCCCCCGCCGAGGACGACAGCTTCGGTGCCCGGCGGGCACTGGAGGCGGTGATGGCCATCGCGGCCGTGCTCGATACACTGCGCGGCGAGGCACCCGAGGCGGTACTCGACGTCAGTCGGGCATCGCGCAGCGGGGTACGTGCCTTCATCGAAATGACCGAGGGAGAGGAGGACGGCGCGCGGCTGTCAGCTCTGGTGCGTGACCATCCGCTGATGGCGGACGAGAACGACTTTCAGGATGCCGTGCTCGAGACCGTCGAGGGGCCGCTGGACCGCGATGAGCTCAAGACCCTGCGTCGCCTGGGGCGCAACGAGGGCGTCAGTAATCTGGGCCTGACGCTGGATTGAGATGGCTCAGAAGCGAAAGCCGGCCGTCACCATCATGCCGGCGGTGCCGAACAGGATAAGGTCGGACTCGAAGCGTTGCCATTGCACCCCGACCGAGGGCAAGAGGGCAGGCGCAATCTCGTTCTGGTTGAAGGGAATCTTGTCGCGATACTCGCCTTCATAACCCTTCAGCAGGCCCCCTGTCAGCTTGGCACGAAAGGTCACCTCATCGGTGGGTTGCCAGAAAGGGAATTCTCGCCCCACATACCAGTACCAGCTGGGCTGATCGAAGGAATTCTTGAACCAGGCGGTGCCGGCAAGCCAGCGCTGGGGGTTGTGCAATTCGAGGCTGACCAGGTTCTGATGGTTGATATGGTCCGGGTTGGAACTGAAATGTTTGGTATAGAGGCTCGTCTGAATCAGCAGATGGTCCAGTTGAAGCACGGGGGGCCAGATCGAGGATTCCTCGGCCATGGCCGGCATTGCCAGGACGAGGGGAATGCACAGGGTTGCGAGGGCGCGAGCCGCTTTCTGCCTTAAAGACATCTGGAATCCTTTTTCTTCGCGTTAGCATAGAGACACAGCTTAGAGACGCATCTCGATACCCTTTGATGCCATATAGCGCTTGGCCTCGGGTATGGTGTACTCGCCGAAGTGGAAGATGCTGGCGGCCAGTACGGCATCCGCTCCTCCCTCGAGGATGCCATCGACAAGATGGTCCAGGTTGCCGACGCCGCCGGAGGCAATCACCGGCACGCTCACTGCTTCACTGATGGCGTGGGTCACGCCTAGGTCGAACCCCGTCTTGGTGCCGTCGCGGTCCATGCTGGTGAGCAGCAACTCACCCGCGCCATAATCGACCATCGTCTTCGCCCATTCGACGGCATCGATGCCGGTGGCCCGGCGTCCGCCATGGGTAAAGATCTCCCAGCGTGGGGCTTCGCCCTCGCCTGAGACCTTCTTGGCATCGATAGCCACCACGATGCATTGGCTACCGAAGCGCTCCAATGCCTCATAGACGAAATCGGGATTGGTAACGGCGGCGGTATTAATCGAGATCTTGTCGGCACCGGCATTGAGCATGGTGCGGATATCGTCACAGGTGCGGATGCCGCCGCCCACGGTCAGTGGAATGAAGACCTCGCCGGCGATGCGTTCCACCATCCCCACGGTGGTGTCGCGATCCTCGTGGCTGGCGGTGATGTCGAGGAAGGTGATCTCGTCCGCCCCCTGCAGGTTATAGCGCTGCGCGATCTCGACCGGGTCACCGGCATCACGGATGCCGATGAAGTTGACGCCCTTGACCACACGACCGGCATCGACGTCCAGGCAGGGGATGATGCGCTTGGCCAGTCCCATGATTCAGCTCCCCGCCTGTGGATGGATGGATTCCCGCTCAGCGATTGTATCGCAGAGCCGCTGGCCCTCGGCAAGGTCCAGGCTGCCCTCGTAGATGGCACGACCGGTGATGGCGCCCAGGATGCCGGGCTCTCCGGTGGAGATCAGGGCACGCAGGTCGTCGAGGTTGGTTACCCCGCCGGACGCGATGACCGGCAGTCCGCCCTCCCGGGCAAGTGCAGCAGTGGCCTCGACGTTGACACCGTTCAGCATGCCATCCCGGGAAATATCGGTGTAGACGATGCTGGAGACGCCGTCATCGGCGAAGCGCCTGGCCAGGTCGGTGGCCTTGACCGACGATACCTCGGCCCAACCATCGGTGGCGACGAAGCCGTCGCGGGCATCGAGTCCGACGATCACATGACCCGGGAAGCTACGGCACATCTCGCCGACGAAATCGGGTTCCTTGACGGCCCTGGTCCCGATGATCACATAGGACACCCCGGCGGCGAGGTAGTGTTCGATGGTCTCGGCACTGCGGATGCCACCGCCGATCTGGATCGGCAGATCAGGCCAGCGGCGAGCGATGGCGGTGACGGCCTCACCATTCACCGGTCGGCCCTCGAAGGCGCCATTGAGATCGACCAGATGCAGGCGGCGGGCGCCGGCTTGAACCCAGCGTTCGGCCATGGCCACGGGGTCGTCACCGTAGGTGGTGGCGTCTTCCATCCGTCCCTGCTTGAGTCTGACGCATCTGCCGTCCTTGAGGTCGATGGCGGGGATTACCAGCATGTCCTGTCCTCTATGGGTGCCGTGGCTGGCACCCTGTCGAAAATGTCATGTTCAGGGGGACCACTGGACGAAGTTTTCCAGCAGCTTCAGGCCTGCCCGTGAGCTCTTTTCCGGATGGAACTGCACGGCGAAGGTGGCCTCACGACCGATGGCCACGTGGGCGGTCACGCCACAGTAGTCGGTGGTGCCCAGGACGTTGTTATCATCGTTGGCCACGACGTAATAGCTGTGCACGAAGTAGAAGTGTTCCTCATGGTCGATGCCCGCCCATAGCGGATGCGGGTGATGCTGCTGCACGACGTTCCAGCCCATGTGGGGGACCTTGAGCCGGGCGCCATGCTCGTCACGCATGTCGGCGGGAAAGCGCCTGACGACTCCCGGCAGGAACCCCAGGCAGTCGATACCGCCGTTTTCTTCACTGTGGTCCATCAGCATCTGTTGCCCGACACAGATTCCCAGCAGGGGCTTGGCCTGACGGGTGAGCAGCTCCTGAACCAGGCCGCGCAGGTCGGTCCGCTCGAGCTCTCCGATACAGTCGCGGATCGCTCCCTGGCCGGGAAGCACGAGACGGGTCGCCCCTCTGATGCAACGGGGGTCGCGAGTCACGATCACGTTTTCGTGGGTGACATGCTCCAGTGCCTTGGCGACGGAATGCAGGTTGCCCATTCCGTAGTCGATGACGGCAATGGTCATGGGGCGCTCCTCGTTTGGTCGTTCGGCGGCCTAGAGGCAGCCCTTGGTGGATGGCATCCGGCCATCCATTCGCGGGTCCGGCTCCACGGCCATGCGCAGCGCGCGGCCGAAGGCCTTGAAGATGGTCTCGGCCTGGTGATGGGCATTGATACCCTTGAGGTTATCGATGTGCAGTGTGACCCGGGCATGGTTGACGAAGCCCTGGAAGAACTCCTGGAACAACTGGGTATCCAGGCGACCGATGGTGTCACGGGTAAAGTCCACGTCCATGAACAGCCCCGGGCGGCCGGAAAAATCCACCACGACTCTCGACAATGCCTCATCCAGGGGGACATAGGCATGACCGTAGCGGCGGATGCCGAGCTTGTCGCCGATGGCCTGGTCGAAGGCCTGTCCCAGGGTGATGCCGATATCCTCGACCGTGTGGTGGTCATCGATATGCAGATCGCCCGAGGCCTGGATGGCCAGGTCGACCAGGCCGTGACGGGCCACCTGGTCCAGCATGTGGTCGAGAAAGGGTACGCCTGTCTCGCAGGTCAGACGACCCTCGCCATCGAGATTGAGGGTGACGGTGATCCGGGTTTCCTGGGTATTGCGGGTCACCGTCGCGATACGCTCGGGCATGTTGGAACTCCAGCGCCGGGGCGCTCAGGGAATGTCGCCGGCTACCTCACCGGGTCGGATGAAACAGGGGTGACGCCTGTGTCGGACGCCAAGATCTGCCATTATAGAGAATTGCTCACCCCATCCGCTACAATGGTGCATATTCAGTGGTGGCGAAACTCGCCACCCCGGCTCAGGGAGATCCATCTATGCCGGTGACACTCTATCCCGTCGACCTGGCCACCTGGGAAGCGGATGCCCAGGTCAAGGGCGATCTGGCCCGCATCTACAAGGATGCCCCGCTCGAGCGCCTGCCTGCGCCGGTCGATGACTTCATTCGTCGACACTTGGATGCCGGGAATTTCTTCTTCGGCGCACTCTTCAATGATCATCTCCTGGGCGCCGTGGCGGTGGACGAGGATACCGAAGCCTGGTGGTTGTCGCATCTCTGCGTGCGCAAGACCACGCGGCGCCGTGGCGTGGGGTCTCGCTTGCTGGCGTTGGTGAGTCGCCAGGCGCTCGCCGAGGGCCGCCAGCTTCGTGCTCCGGCCTCGCAGTTGCCCCTGGCCGACCAGATGCTGCTGTCACGACTCGGTTATCGGCTCACCAAGGCCGGTGACTATTTCGAACTGAACCTGCCGGCACAGGGAGGCGAGCAATGAAACGGTTGTTGCGAACCCTCCTGGCAGCCGTGGGTATCCTGGCCCTGGTGATGGTCGGGGCGGTGGTCTATGTCACGACCTTCTTCGACCCCGATGATCTCAAGCCTCGATTGATCGATGTCGTCCAGGAGCAGAGTGGTCTTGAACTGACCCTCGAGGGGCCTCTTAGCTGGTCCTTCTACCCGCGTCTCGGGGTGAGCGTCGAAAAGGTCGAGGCCTGGTTGCCCGACCAGGCCATCGAGGAGGAACCCGCCTTTGCCGCTTTCAGGCGTGCCGAGGTCAGCCTGGCCTTCGCCCCCTTGTTGCGTGGCGAAATTGCCGTCGATGGCCTGACCCTCAACGGTCTGCAACTCAACCTGGAACGCGACGACCAGGGGGTGGGCAACTGGGAGGCCTTGCTCGACAGGCTCGTGGAGCGCCGCGAGATGGCCGAGGGGGCCCTCGCGCCGGCCAGCGCAGGACCCAGCCCGGCGCTGGCCGATGCGGGCAATCTCAGCGTGGTACTGAATATCGCCAGTGTTCAGCTTCGCGAGGCCGATGTGCGTTTTCGTGATCACCAGGCGGGGCAGGAGTTCCGCCTGGAAGGGCTCAGCATGACGGGGACCAACGTCAATCCGAGTCGGCCCTTTCCCCTCACGTCGAGCTTCCGTTTCGTCGCCCAGGCCCCACTGGACGGGCAGGATAGCGCCCCCGAGTCACCACCGCAGTGGGTCAGTGATGTCACCCTGGAGAGTCGAGTCAACCTGCGGTTGGCCGAGCGTCGATACACACTGGAATCCCTGGTGCTCGATACCACCAGTCGCTTGGCCGACCTTGAAGGGGAACAGAGCCTAAAGCTGCAGGGCGGTCGCTTGCTGATCGATGCGGGGGAGAAACGTCTGCAGTTGGAAGAAGGCAAGCTGGACGTGACTCTCCGGCATCCGAGCCTGGGAGGCAGTCCCCTGCCGCTCTCGCTGGCCTTTCAACTGGATGCCGATCTGGTGGCGCAAACGGCACAATGGCGCGACCTGGAGCTGACCGGCGAGAATGGCCTGCGCCTAAGCGGCAATCTTTCCCTGCGCCGGATACTCGAGGCGCCGATCTATGAGGGGCAATTGCGCCTGGCACCCCTGTCCTTGCGTCCCTGGTTGACGCGGTTCGACATCCTGCCCGATACGGCGTCGGACACCGCCTTTTCGGACGTGGCCCTCACCAGTCCCCTGGAAGGGGACCTCGACTCCCTCAACTTGACGGGACTGACCCTGGTGCTGGATGGCAGCACCTTCACCGGGACGCTGGGGGCAGGGTTCGACGGTCGGCGACTCGACGCCGACCTCCAGGGGGATCGTCTCGATCTCGATGCCTACCTGCCGGCAGCGGGGACGAATCCCGACGCGGCCTCGTTGTGGCCGCTCCTCGGGGTCGACCGAGCCCATGCACAGGCGTCGGGGGGCCTCCTGCCCGTCGACTGGCTGGCCTCCCTCGATCTCGATGGTGCCCTCTCCCTTGGCCGTCTTCAGCTAGCCAACCTCGATTTCACCGACGTGGACCTTGCCCTCGACGGTGGGGATGGTCGCTTGCGCCTGGTGTCGTTCGAGTCCGGTTTCCACGAGGGTACCCTGGCGGCTAGTGGCGAGGTCGACTTGACGCAGTCGCCGATCCGTTGGCAACTGGTGCCCCGGCTCGTCCGGGTCCGCACCGATACGCTGCTCGAAGCCCTGGGCGAGGATCCGGCACCGTTGCGCGGCAGGTTGACGGCGCAGGGAGAGCTGACATCCCGTGGCAATACCCTTCCTGATCTCAAGCGGAACCTGAACGGCAGGCTTGAGTCGCGTATCGAGGAGGGCGCCATTCTCGACGTGAACCTGTCTCGGGAACTCTGCACGGCGGTAGCGACCCTGGAAGGACGAGACATGGAGCGTGACTGGTCGACGGATACCCGGTTCGACCAGGCCGTGGCGACCTTCGAATTACGTGATGGCACGCTGAACAGCGATGATCTGCTGCTCACCATCCCCGGGATCGAACTGGGGGGTAACGGCCAACTCGACCTGATCAGCGAGCGCTTCGACTTGCGTGCCGCCGTCCGCTTCGTGGATAGTGCCGAGGCAGCCTGCCGGGTCAACCCCCGTCTGGAGCGCGTTGACTTCCCTGTTCGCTGCGAGGGAAGCCTGGGGGGCAACAGTCGTGAGTGGTGCAGCTTCGATCGCGAGGCCTTTCAGGGGACGCTGGTTGAGCTCTTGCGAGAGGAGGTGGGCCGTCGCGCCGGCGAGGAAGTCGAACGCCTCGGAGAAGAGTCGGGTCAGGAACTTCGAGACACCTTGCGGGGTCTATTCAATTGAGTATCACCCAAGCCAGTTACGGCGCCGACCTCACATCGGCGCTTTTTTTCGGCTGCGTTTTTGCTTGTGTCTTGCTTGCCGACAAGGCGCCGTCATGATGGAGATGCCGACCCCGGTACTTCCTGCGCAGGTTTTCCAGCAACGACTACTGGACTGGTTCGATGCGCATGGCCGCCACGATCTCCCCTGGCATGGACAGCGCTCTGCCTATCGCGTCTGGGTTTCGGAGATCATGCTGCAGCAGACCCAGGTGACCACCGTCATCACCTATTTCGAGCGCTTCATGTCTCGCTTCCCAGAGGTCAATTCCCTGGCCGAGGCGGAGCAGGACGAGGTACTGCATCTCTGGACAGGGTTGGGCTACTACGCCCGAGCTCGACACCTCCACAAGGCGGCGGATGTTATCGTACGCGAGCATGACGGTGAGCTGCCCATGGAACTGGAGGCCTTGGCCGCGCTGCCGGGCATCGGCCGCTCCACTGCCGGTGCGATCATTGCCCAGAGCAGCGGCGGGCGGGCGGTGATTCTGGATGGAAACGTCAAGCGCAGCCTGACTCGCCTGCATGCCGTGGAGGGTTGGCCGGGGCGTCCGGTCGTTGAGCGACGCCTCTGGGCGCTGGCCGAGTACTACACACCGGATCATCGCCTGGCCGACTACACCCAGGCGATGATGGATCTCGGCGCACTCCTGTGCCGGCGTGGCAAGCCGGACTGTCCCCGCTGCCCCTTCCATGATGTCTGTCTGGCCCATGCTCAGGGTGAGGAGCGACGCTTTCCGGAATCACGACCCAGCAAGCCTCTGCCCATCCGCACCACGGTCATGCTCCTGTTGCAGGATGCCCAGGGACGCGTCCTGCTCGAGCAGCGCCCTTCATCTGGCCTGTGGGGCGGGCTCTGGAGCCTGCCCCAGTTCGACGACAGGGCGGCCCTTTGCGCCTGGCTGGACAGCCATGCGCCGAGTGCCGAGCTCGAAGCGGCCTGGCCGGACTTCACTCATGTCTTCAGCCACTTCAGGCTGGAGGTGTCGCCTCAGCCGGCCCGGGTCGAGGCCCTGGACTCGGTAGGAGAGGCGCGCCGCTGGTTTGATACACGGGCGCCCGGCAGCATTGGGCTGGCGTCTCCCGTCAAGGCACTGCTGGAAAGGCTCGGGTCCTTCGAGCAGCCGCCATCCTGACGGTTCCCTGTTGAAATGACCGATGTCGTCACCAGGAAGTTCATAGCGTTACCAACGAGGAGATCATTACATGAGCCAGACCGTTTTCTGCCGCAAGTATCAGCAGGAACTCGATGCCTTGCCATTTCCCCCATTGCCCGGCAAGAAAGGGCAGGAAATCCAGGCCAGCGTATCGAAGAAGGCGTGGGAAGAATGGCAGGCATTGCAGACGCGCCTGATCAATGAGAAACACCTCAATATGCTGGATTTAGCCTCTCGCGAGTACCTGATGGAGCAGATGGAACGCTTCCTCGACAACCGTGAGACGGACCAGGCAGAAGGGTATATTCCCCCGTCACAATAACGCCCATTATCCTGGCTTCCACGGCCATCTTTCTGAAACTCAAAGGGTTGACGGCAACGGCCGCCTGGGGTTAAATACGCACCGTTGGCAGCGGCCAGATAGCTCAGTCGGTAGAGCAGGGGATTGAAAATCCCCGTGTCGGCGGTTCGATTCCGTCTCTGGCCACCAATCTGCTGGGGTATAGCCAAGTGGTAAGGCACCGGTTTTTGGTATCGGCATTCCCAGGTTCGAATCCTGGTACCCCAGCCACGCCAACTTTTTTCTGGTCAGTACGACCTTGCATGGATTGTCCCGAGCCGGCATAGCTCAGTTGGTAGAGCAACTGACTTGTAATCAGTAGGTCCCGGGTTCGACTCCTGGTGCCGGCACCATCGAAAAGCTAGACATTCCAGACACTTGCAGATATTAGAGGCCGCCAATATGGGCGGTTTTTTTGTTTTTGGATGGTTGAGCTCTGTTTTTCGGGCCGACGCATCGGGTTGATGATTCCCGAGGACTGGACCCTGGTGGCAGGTGGGGTAGACTATGTTGCCTGCCACAGAATGCAGCACGCATAATGATGAGGAGAAGGCCCGCCATGCGTTTTGTTCCGCGTTTTACAGATGGCCAGGAATTTCCCTGTGCGTTGGGCAAGATCGTCTGCGTGGGTCGTAACTATGCCGACCATGCCAGGGAGCTGGATAACCCGGTACCCAGTGAGCCATTGCTCTTCATCAAGCCATCGACGTCGGCCGTGCCTCTCGAGCAATTGCTGGATGCTCCCTTCTCGCGGGGTGATGTGCATTTCGAGACGGAATTGGCGTTGCTGATCGGTAAAGAAGTGTCCAACGCGACCTCGGATGAGGCAGAACGTGCCGTGGTGGGCATCGGGCTGGCGCTGGATCTGACCCTTCGCGACATCCAGACGCGCCTCAAGGAAAAGGGGCATCCTTGGGAAATCGCCAAGGCTTTCGACGGGTCCTGCCCGTTGTCATCCTTCCTGCACCTGTCCCAGGTGCCCAACTGGAGCGCGCTGGCCTTTACGCTGGAGATCGACGGGGAATTGCGCCAGCACGGAGAGGGCGCCGACATGCTTTTTCCGGTGGCGCCCCTGGTGGCGGAGATGAGCCGTCATTTCACCCTGGAGCCTGGCGACGTGGTCCTGACCGGGACGCCGGCCGGCGTGGGTCCTCTGCCGCGCGGGGCAAGGCTTCATTTCACCCTGACAGGCGGCCTGGAGGTGAGCACGGAGGTTGTGGACTGAGATCCCCCGCCTCCTTCCATGTCACTCCAGATAGGTATAGCCCTCGAGTCCCGCCGAGAGGTCGTCGAGAAACTCCTGTTGACGTGCCTCGTCCAGGTCGCTCTTCTCGAGCTGGTCCGCCAGATTGCTGAGCAGGACCCCGGCATCGAAATTCACATAGCCAAGCACGTCGGCCACCCGGTCGCCCTGCTGATGGTGACTCAGGGACAGGTTGCCCGCTTCGTTCAGGGCCACATCCACCGAATCGGTGTCCCCGAAGAGGTTGTGCAGGTCTCCCAGTATTTCCTGGTAGGCACCGACCAGGAAGAACCCCAATAATTTTTCTTCACCCTCTTGCCACTCCGGGAGCGGCAGGGTCGTCTCCACGCCCTGGCCATCCACGTAGCCGTCGATGCGGCCATCCGAGTCGCAGGTGATGTCCTGTACCACGCCACGGCGCCGGGGCTCCCGGTCGAGGCCCGAGAGCGGCAGCACCGGGAATATCTGCTGAATCCCCCAGACATCGGGGATCGACTGGAACAGCGAGAAGTTCACGAACAGCTTGTCGGCGAGCTTTTCGGCCAGCTCGTCGGCGATTTCCCTGTGGGCGCGGTTGCGGGTATCAAGTCGCCGACGCAGCCGGGCACAGGCAGCGAAGTAGACCCCTTCGCCCTCGGCGCGGGCCTGGATGTCGGTCATGCCGATGACGAAGCGCTCGTGCAACTCGCCCATGGCATGCGCCAGGTCATGCCAGGCCTCGACCAGTCCGCGGGGCTCCGCCTGATCATGCAGCAGGTCGTGAACCCGCCACAGTTCGTCGACCTGGGGATCGCCTGCCACCCGACGTTCGGGGGCGTCTTCGCTGATCCTTTCATCGCCGATCACATTGGTGATCAGCACGGCGTGATGGGCGGTAAGAGCCCGCCCCGACTCGCTGATCAGGTGGGGGGGAGGAAGTTCCAGTTCATTACATGCCTGGTTGAAGGCGAAGACCACATTGCGGGCATACTCGAGCATCGAATAGTTGGTCGAGCAGAAGCTGCGCGAGCGCGTGCCCTCATAATCGATGCCGAGTCCGCCGCCGACGTCCACGGTATCCACGGGGGCACCCAGCGATACCAGGCTCTGGTAGAAACGCGCGCACTCGCGCAGGCCCCCCTGGATATCGCGGATATTGGCGATCTGTGAGCCCAGATGGAAATGCACAAGTTGCAGGCTGTCGAGTGCGTCGGCCGCGCGCAATTGGTCGACCACGGCCAGTATCTGGGTGGCGGTGAGGCCGAACTTGGACTTCTCGCCGCCGGTATTCTGCCATCTTCCACGCCCTACCGACGCCAGGCGGGCACGCAGGCCGATGCGCGGGGCTACCCCGATGCTTGCCGCTTCCTCGAGAATCAGCGGCAGCTCGGAGAGCTTTTCGACGACCAGATAGACCCGGTGCCCGAGCTTCTCGCCCATCAGTGCCAGGCGCACGTACTCACGGTCCTTGTAACCGTTGCAGACGATCAGTGATGAGCCATCGCGTGACAGCGCCATCACCGCCAGCAGCTCGGGCTTGCTGCCGGCTTCCAGCCCCACCCGGCCGCTGCCGCGTTCCTGAGTAGCGAGGATCTCTTCCACCACTCGGCGTTGCTGGTTGACCTTGATCGGATAGACGGCGGTATAGCCGCCCGTGTAGCGTTCTTCGCCCATGGCGGTATCGAAGGCGGCGCAGAGTTGCTCGACTCGATCGTGGAGGATATCGGTGAACCGAACCAGTACCGGCAAGCGTAGGCCAGCCTCGCGCAGCTGAAGGACCAGCTCATCCAGTGGCAGGGAGGGACCTGCGGCATCACTTCCCAGCGGCCTGACCAGGGCATGGCCACTGTCGTCCACATCGAAATAGCCGCTACCCCACTGATCGATGTTCCAGGTTCTCCTGGCGCGTTGGGCCGGGCCGTTGGGGCTTCCCATCGATGGCGTCATGTGTGGACCTCGGGCAATGGCAGGGTGTCATGGTCGATACGCGCCAGCAGAATGCGCCGGAACTGCTCGGGGTCATGGGGCGTGAGGTCGTGGGCCGGTGGATTCACATAGACCACCAGGAGTCGAGACAGCCAGTAACGCAGGGCGGTCATGCGCAGCATCATCGGCCAGGCGTCGCGCGCCCCGGGGGTCAAGGGTCGGCGGGCCAAGTAGGCCCTCAACAGGGTGTCATGACGTTCGACGTTCAAGCGGCCATCCGCGTCGGTGGCCCAGTCGTTAATGACGATGGCCAGATCGAACAGCAGGTCGCCGGTACAGCCATTGTAGAAATCGATGATACCGCGAAGCTCGTCCCCCTCGAACAGGGTATTGTCGCGAAAGAGATCACCATGCAAGGCGCCATGGGGAAGGTCTGGCGTGTCGCCGAAGAAACCCTGGTAACTTTCGACTTCATTCTTCATCAGCGCCTGGTCATCGGGGGGCAGGTAGACCAGTACCCTGTGGTGCATGGGCAGCAACCAGTGCAGGTCACGGGGATTCGGGCGGCTTCCCGGGAAATGCCGAGACACCCGGTGCATGCGCCCCAGGGCATCCCCCAGCGCCTGGCATTGGGCCAGGTTGGGCGCCTTGGGGTACTTGCCCGGCAGGCGAGGAAAGAGCAGCGACGGCTTGCCGGCAAGGCTGTGAAGAGCGATGCCATTATGGTCATGTAGCGGACTAGCCACCGGCACTCTGTGCTCATCAAGGTAGTCCAGCAACTCGACGAAGAAGGGGAGTTCCGCATGCTCCCCTTGCTCGAACAGGGTCAGCACCAGTTCCCGGCGATCGGTGGTGACGAAGAAGGTGGTGTTCTCGGTGCCGGCAGCAACGCCTTCTAGGGAGGTCAGCGAGCCGGCATCGAAGCCCTCGAGAAATTCCGCGACCTGGGCGTCGCTCAGTGGTGTGAATACGGCCATGTGTCTCTCACCCGGGTTGCCAAGCCGCCTATTGTAGCGACTTGACACTGTGATGCACCTACCCGGATGCCGTGCCGTGTGGATCGTCGACCGAGATCAGAAGGTTTTCAGTACCCATTGGGGAACGGCGATGCGATCACCCGACTGTCGTTCGAAGTTACCGTCACCATCCTGGTCAACCAGGTAGTAGGAGGGGCCGCTGGAAGGGCGGATCTCGATAGCATAGAGTTCCCCGTTGACCCGGTATTCGCGGATGGTGCGCTCCTTCTCCTGGCGAATGGTGATGTCGGGCTCCAGGTCCGAGGAGGACTGCGCCAGGGCCGGACCGGTGGCCGTGAGCGCCAGGCCTAGTGCCAGCAGCAGGGCAGGAAGTGAGCGGTGGGCGTTCATGTTGGCCTCCTGGCCGCGGCGCGGCAGATTCAATGACTGTGCCTTCAGTGTATGTCGTCGGGGACCTCCGGCCTAGCCGTCGCGGCAAAATGTCGGCGCAATGCGTATCATGGATGACCGAAATCATCTTTCACCACGCCTCCAGGGATGCCGATACATGGCCGACACGCCCATCGTTCTCGTCGACGGTTCTTC
>JAGXGN010000138.1 GCA_024636705.1 Halomonas sp. | reverse complement strand
TAGCGGTCGGCCAGCCAGTCGGCCCACTGCTTCTCGAGGGTCGGGGCGCGTTTGCCGCCCTGCCAGATGTGCAGCCTCGAACGGTGCCCGTGGGCGATGCGCTGGCAGTTGCCGCAGTGGCGACGCAGGCCATGGCTGTAGCAGTAGGCCGGGCCGTCGATGGCCTCTTCGCGCAGTGCCAGCCTGATGGCGGTGACCTGGTCGGGGGGGCGGCGCATCAGGTTTTCGGCGAGGTGGTCGCCCAGGCCCTCGAGGGTGATCTCGCTCCACGGCAGCAGGGTGAAGGCCTGGCGCGGGGCGCGGATCTCCATGGGGTAGGGCAGGGAGGTGCGCACACAGAGCTCCTCGCGGCACTCCTGGACCTCATCCATCGGCTGCAGGAAGAAGTGGCGGAAGTCGAGCCCGGCGAAACGCTCTGGCGGTGCCTCTACCTGGGGGTAGACCAACTTGAGTTCGTCGCCCTCGGTCAGCGCCAGCGAGGTGGCGCCCTTGGGGCTGACGCAAAGCCAGTCGATACCAGTCGGGGTGGGCAGGGTGCCGTTGGTCTCCACCGCCACCTCGAAGCCTCGTTCGTGCATGGCGCGGATCAGTGCCTCGTCGAGCTGCAGCAGCGGCTCGCCACCGGTGAACACGACATAGGGAGTGGCCACGTCGTCTTGGTCCGGCCATAGCACAGCCAGGTGGACGGCCAGGGCCTCAGCATCCGTGAAGCGACCACCGTGCTGGCCGTTGGTGCCGACGAAGTCGGTATCGCAGAAGCGGCAGGCGGCGTTGGCACGGTCCCACTCGCGCCCCGACCAAAGGTTGCAGCCGGTGAAGCGGCAGAAGATGCTGGCGCGACCGGTCCGGGCGCCCTCGCCCTGCAGTGAGTAGAAGGCCTCTTTGACGCTATACATCGGGCGACCTCCTTGATGGTGTTGCGTCGTCGTCGGGCCGCTGTGAGACCGCGGGGTCGGGCTGCGGTAAATAGCCCAGTGGATCGGTAACATCGTTGGCGGCGAAGGCTGCCAGGCGCTCCCGACAGCTTCCGCAGCGCCCGCAGGCGAGCGCCTCGCCCCGATAGCAGGTCCAGGTGTCGGCATAGTCGAGCCCTATGGCCAGGCCGTCGGCCAGGATCTCGGCCTTGCTGGCGCGCAGATAGGGAGCGTGGATCTCGACGGGGGCGAAGTTGGCGATGCCGGACACGGCATTCATGGCCTCGACGAACTCGGGACGGCAGTCGGGGTAGAGCACGTGGTCGCCACCGTGGGCGCCATAGTCGACGCGGCCGGCGCCGATGTTCACCGCCTTGGCGATGGCCAGCGCAAGCAGGATCATGTTGCGGTTCGGCACCACCGTATCGGCCAGGTTCTCCCGGCCGTAGTCGCCGACGGGCATCTCGCGGCTGGCGTCGGTGAGCGCCGAGTTGTCGATCAGCCCGTGGATGGCGCGGATGTCGACCATCTGGTGGGGCACGCCGAGGCGGCGGCACACCCGGGTTGCCACCTCGAGTTCACGCGAATGCCGCTGGCCGTAGTCGAAGGAGAGGGCGTGCACCTCGAGGCCTTCGCGCAGGGCGCGGTGGAGGACCGTGAAGGAGTCCATGCCACCGGAGTAGATCACGACCGTGGCAGGCGTGCTTGGGTGGGTCATATCGGGACTCTTGTCGGAGAATTTGTCGGGCCGTGGCAATGGCATTCCGGGATCCGGTCCGGAGGTTGCGTATTGTACGCAATTGGACGAAATCTGGCCAGAATCGGCGGCAGTTGCTAGACTTTCGCCCCTTCCCTCTTCATAGCACCCTTGGCGGCGTCGTGCCTTGCCGGTGCCATCGTCCTGACAACGGTGACCCAATGACAGCCCCCGAACTGCTCTCTCCCGCGGGAACGTTCAAGAACATGCGTTATGCCTTCGCCTATGGGGCGGATGCGGTCTATGCCGGCCAGCCGCGCTATTCGCTGCGCGTGCGCAACAACGACTTCAAGATCGACAACCTGCACAAGGGGATCGCCTACGCCCATGAGCGGGGCAAGCAGTTCTATGTGGCCTCGAATATTGCGCCGCACAACAGCAAGTTGAAGACCTACCTGCGCGATATGGAATCGGTGGTCGAGGCCGGCCCGGATGCGCTGATCATGTCGGATCCCGGGCTTATCATGATGGTGCGCGAGCGTTGGCCCGATCAGGTCATCCACCTCTCGGTACAGTCCAATGTAGTGAACTACGCGGCCGCCAGATTCTGGCAGCGGCAGGGCATCAGCCGCATCATCCTCTCCCGTGAGCTGTCACTGGCCGAGATCGCCGAGATCCGCGCCGAGTGCCCGGATCTGGAAATCGAGACCTTCGTCCACGGTGCCTTGTGCATCGCCTATTCCGGCCGTTGCCTGCTTTCAGGCTACTTCAATCATCGGGATCCCAACCAGGGCACCTGCACCAACGCCTGCCGCTGGAAGTACAACACCGTGTCGGCGGCCGAGGACGAGACCGGCGACCTGGTGCCGGCCAATTCGGCCCGCGCCCACGCCGCCAGCGGCATCTGGACGCCGGGTGGCGATGGACAGCAGGGCGGGCTGATCGCCTCCGGCGGTGGGAGTGCCGATTCGCCCGGGATGAGCACCGCGACCGCCGGCGGGACCGAGGGACAGGACGAACTCTCGGCGCTGATCGAGGACCGCTCCCGTCCCGGTGAACTGATGCCGGTCTACGAGGACGAGCACGGCACCTACATCATGAATTCCCGTGACCTGCGAGCCGTTCAGCATGTGCCGCGGCTCACCGAGATGGGCGTCACCTCGCTGAAGATCGAGGGGCGCACCAAATCCCACTACTACGTGGCGCGCACCGCCCAGGTCTACCGCCGGGCCATCGACGACGCCGTGGCCGGCCGGCCCTTCGACATGCGCCTGATGGACGAGCTCGACAACCTGGCCAACCGCGGTTACACGGAAGGGTTCTATCGCCGTCACGTCCACGACGAATACCAGAACTACGAGCAGGGCAATTCGGTGGGCGTGCATCAGCAGTTCGTCGGCGAGGTGATCGGCTACGACCCCGATCGGGGCGACCTCGAGATCGACGTCAAGAACCGCTTCGAGAGCGGGGACGCCATGGAACTGATGCTACCCGGCGGCAACCGGCGCTTCGTGCTCGAGCATATCGAGAACCGGCGCGGTGAATCCGTGGGGGCGGCGCCGGGTTCCGGTCATGTGGTGCGCATCCCGGTGCCGGGCGAGGCCATCGCGCCGGAGCGGATCGAGTTCGCCCTGCTGATGCGTGATCTATAGTTCATGGACTCCCGACGCTGATCTCGAAGGCGGCGTCTGTGGATCCGGCCTGTTTCAAGCCTCAAGCCTCAGGGAAGCCCATGGCCACCATCGAACACAGTGCAATTCTCAAGGCATCTCCCGAGCGGGTCTTTGCCCTGCTCGAGCGGGTCGAGGACTTCGCCGACTACTCCGACCTGGTCCAGGCTATCGAGCCCCTCGGGGGTGACAAGTATCGCTGGCATGTTCATGCGGTTGGCATGGACTGGACCTTCGACGTGGTGATCACCGAGTCGTGTTCCCCCCAGGTGCTGGCCTGGGAGTCACTGGATGGCGTTCACAATCAGGGTTGCTATCGCCTCAGGCGAGTCGAGGAGTGCACCGAGGTGACGTTGACCCTGACCTACGAAATCCGCAACCGCCTGGTGGAAAAGGCCGTCAATCGCGCCGTCCGGCCGCTGGTCGGCAAGGTCAGCCGTCAGATTCTGGAACGGGTCGAGGCCCGGCTTTAGCGATGACACTGCGACGCTGCCCGACATGCTTCCCGATACCCAGGTCGACAAGCGCGACACCTGAAGTTAAAGCGTCGCGCGCCTTTCTTATCAGCTCTTGCGCAGCGAGGTATTGAGGTGGTCGACCACCTCGGCCCAGTCGGCGTCCTCTTCGAGGGCCTCGCGCAGGAACTCCGCCTGGCCCTCGTTCCAACAGGGCGCATCAGGCAGGGCGATGTCCTCGGGAATGGGGGCATGGCGATCGATGAAGCGTTTGATGGCTTCCGGGTCCGAGGCTAGCCCCAGTTGCTCGAAGAGTTCCGTGAAGGGGTGGTCGGGGTGTTCCATGTCGATTCTCCTCTAGGGGGATGAGAGTTCTCCACAACGATAGCCATTTCCGGTCGAAGCTGCCTGACGACAGTCAACGTTTCAGCGCGTGATCAGTATTCCCTCATCACTGATGTCGAGGCGACGATTGCGTCCCGCCATCAGGGCAAAGGCGATGCACAGGCCGATGATACCGAGAAGCACCAGGGTCAGTGTCGTCAGGCCGGCATCCAGTTGCAGCAGGATGCCGATCCCCAAGGGACCCATGGCCGCCAGGGTATAGCCGCCTCCCTGGGCCAGGCCGGACAACTTGCCGGCCAATCGGGAGCTGGAGGTTCGCAGCACGATCAAGGTGAGTGCCAGGCTGAAGTTCGCTCCCTGGCCGAGTCCCAGCAGCACGACCCCCATCCATCGCCAGCCCATTGGACCGACCAGCAAGAGGGTCAGCCCCAGGCCGGTGGACATCAGGGCGATCACCAGGGCAGGGCGCTGGTCGCGGCCGAGCCTGGCCAGCCAGGGTGCGCCCAGTGCCGATATCAACTGCACCATGATGGACGTCGCCATCAGCCAGCCGGCCTCGGCTTCGCCGTAACCGCGCTTGATCAGGAGGGTAGGAAGCCAGCCGAAGACAATGTAGGCAAGCGAAGACTGGCTACCCATCATCAGCATGACGTGCCACGCCAGGGGCTGGCCAAGCAGGTCGCGCATGGAGCCCGCGGCACCGGGAATCGATACCTCCTTCTCCCGGTGAGGCATCAGCATCAGCCAGGCGACCAGCGCGACGGCGGCCAGGAAGGACCAGCTCGCCAGGCCGGCATGCCAGCTGCCCATGGCATTGGCGAGGGGAATGCTGAGCCCCGCCCCCAGGGCACCACCCAAACAGAGTGCCATGGTATAGACACCGGTCATCAGGTCGGCCCCCAGGGGGAGTTCGCGTTTCACCAGGGCGGGCAGCAGGGTTCCCGCGATACCGATGGCGGCGCCTGCCAGCAAGGTGCCGCCAAACAGCCAGAAGGGCAAGGGGATGCCACGCAGCAGCAGACCGGCTGCCAGCATGAGCAGGGCGACGCCGAGCGTGCGTTCGGGGCCAAGGTGTTTCGATAGCCAGGGGGCCAGGGGGGCGAAGAGACCCAGGCAGAGGACGGGTAGGGTGGTCAGGGCACCGATGGCAAGTGCTGAGAGCCCCGTTTCCAGCTGTATTCGGGATAGCAGCGGGGCCAGCGACGACAGGGCCGGTCGCAGGTTGAGGCCGACCAGCACCATGAGCATCACGAAGACCCAGAGATGGCGCCGTTGCAGGGCGCGTGACTCGTCGAACATCAGTCCTTGCGCCATTCCCTGCCGCTGCGTGGCCGTGGCCCCTTGGTCGGACCTCCCTTCGGCACGACCAGAGGGTCCTCGTTGGCGTTCTCCGAACGGAAGACGACCTCTCCCGGCACCCTCGGCGTGTCCTTCTCGGCCTGCCGACGGATGCCGCTGACATCCTCACTGCTGACCAGGCCACTGCCACCCAGGGGACTCGCCTGGGTGATCAGTCGGCCCGTGTAGGCCCAGCAGCGTTGGGGGACCTGAGCGACCAGCCAGTCTCGCCCCTGCCATCGCGCCTGGCCGTCGGGAAGCAGCTGCAGTGCCTCGATGGGCACCAGGGCGTCGAAGAGGCTGGCAATGAGAACCACGCCACCACCACTCATGCGGACGGCGCCCGAATAAGTGCCGGCTTCCAGTTCCGCGAGGACGGTCTTCTGCCTTGCATTCGCCTGGGTGACGCCCTGGCCGCATAGATGGAGCAGGTCGTCTTCGATCTGCTTGATCACCCAGACGTCAACGGGCGCCTTGCCCAGGAGTCGCTTCAGCATGGTCCTCGTTGTTCCTTCATTTGAAAGGTCGGTTGACGGCTATGTCGGTCGTCAGCGATGGGATCGGCAAGCCTCGGGATACCCGGATTCACGCCTGCCTGGCGCCTTGCCCCCCGCGCCGACGTCGACGGTTCGCCTGGGTGGTATCAGTATTGCCGCTATTGCCGCGCTTTGCCTGGTCCGGCTTGCGTCCGTTGTTGCGTCCACTGCGCGCACCACGCCCATTCTCGATGGGTTCGGGCCTGGCGTTGGGGTCGGGCTCGAAACCGGGCTCGATGCGCTTCTCCAGATCGCGCTTGATCAGGCGCTCGATGCCCTTGAGCAGGCCATGCTCGTCGACACAGACCAGTGATACCGCCTTGCCTTCGCTGCCGGCCCGGCCGGTGCGGCCGATACGGTGGACATAGTCTTCCGCCACGTTGGGCAATTCGAAGTTGACCACATGGGGCAACTCGTTGATGTCCAGGCCACGAGCGGCGATGTCGGTGGCAACGAGGACCTGTAGGTTCCCGTCCTTGAAGGCCGCGAGTGCACGGGTGCGGGCTGTCTGGCTCTTGTTGCCATGGATGGCCATGGACGGGATATCCTGTTTGGACAATTGCTCGGCCAGTCGATTGGCACCGTGCTTGGTGCGGGTGAAGACCAGCACCTGCTGCCATTTCTGCGCTGTAATCAGGTGGGCCAGCAGATCACGCTTCTTCTCGCGGTCGACCCGATAGATCGCCTGATCGACGAGTTCGGCGGTGGTATTGCGACGCGCTACCTCGATCATTACCGGGTTGTCGAGCAGTTTGCCTGCCAGTGCCTGGATCTCGTTGGAAAAGGTCGCCGAAAACAACAGGTTCTGGCGCTTCTCGGGAAGGGCCCGCAGGATCTTCTTGATGTCGTGGATGAAGCCCATGTCGAGCATGCGATCGGCTTCGTCCAGCACCAGGATCTCGACCCTGGACAGATCGATGTGCTTCTGCTGATGCAGGTCGAGCAAGCGACCTGGCGTGGCGACCAGGATATCGAGGCCGGCACGGATGGCATCGACCTGGGGCTGCTGACCAACCCCACCGAAGATCACGTGGGAGCGCAGGGTCAAGTGGCGGCCGTAGTCGGCCACGCTCTCGCCGACCTGGGCGGCGAGTTCGCGGGTCGGGGTCAGCACCAGGGCACGGACCTGG
The DNA here is from genome assembly GCA_024636705.1 of Halomonas sp. Classification (GTDB taxonomy): domain Bacteria; phylum Pseudomonadota; class Gammaproteobacteria; order Pseudomonadales; family Halomonadaceae; genus Halomonas. The sequence goes on along the minus strand of JAGXGN010000138.1, from coordinate 5,418 downwards.
CGCTTTGCCGGGCGCGGGCCGTCGGCCAGGCGCTGCAGCATCGGCAGGGTGAAGCCGGCGGTCTTGCCGGTACCGGTCTGGGCACTGGCGAGCAGGTCACCACCCTTGAGGACGGCGGGAATCGCCTTGAGCTGGATCGGTGTCGGGGTGGTATAGCCCTGCGCCTCGACAGCGCTGAGCAGTTCGGCACGCAGGCCGAGTTCGGAAAAGGTCATGCGGTCTCCGCAGAGACGCCCCGGTCGCGCCATTCACACGAGGTGCTGTGGCGAGTCCCTGGCCGAGACGACGTAAGGATTCGATGGCGGCAGGAGGGACATGCGATTGCCGCTGGCAGAGATCATAACATGGCGGCTGTTGCGGTGCAGCTTCCCGCATAGTCCCTCATCGTTGCCGCCGCACGGCCTGGGCAATCGCGTCGGCAACCTCATCCCAGCTGCGGCCCAGGGCACGTACCAGGGCAGGATACCCATCGGCATCCAGTTCCGTCTCCGCGAGGAAGCCGGCCATGGCCAGCAGACGACCGTCGCCGTGACGCAGTTGCCACTGGCCGCCGGCCACGGCCAGGCCATCATGGCGCCCCTGGAAACGGTCGACCTCGAATCTCAGCCCCAGGGCTTCCTCGTCCTCCAGGCTGCCGTCGTCGATCATGACGCGGGTATTCGGAAGTCGCGCCGTCAGGCGGGCACGCAAGCCGCGTTCCAACTGACGCCCCAGGGGTTCGGCCCACTGGTGTTCCCGGGCGGCGGTGAGGGTGATGTCATCCAATTGGTACACGATGCCATCGACATCGAGGTAGTGGGCAATGCGGGGCGAGCGGATCAGCAGGAGTCGGGCGGCGTCGGCACCGGCACCGGTCATGGCGCTCGAGGATCCGGGCAGGGTATAGCGCTGGGGCGGCGGGCCTGAACTGGCACAGCCCGCCAGCCACAGCATGGCGACAAGGGCAAGGATCCATCTCGTGTGGTGCATCGTCGACTCCTGTCGATCAATCATTGCGTGGGGCCCGGGGAATGGGATCCCGAGTATCCAGGTTGTCGAACAGCAAGGCTCGGGGATTCTCGTTCAGCGTTCTCGCTACCGGCTGCAGATCGCGCATCAAGCGGTCCAGTCGCTCCACGGTTCCGGTCAGTTCCTGATAGGCCGCGGATTCCGGTGACAGGCCGCGAAGTGTCTGCTGCATGTCTTCCAGCGTAGCATTGAGATTGCCGGGAATCGATCGCGTATCCGGGTCCTCGATCAGCGCCTGGAGGGAGCTGGAAAGGTCGCGTATCTCACCCAGCATCGCCTCGGATGCCGAAAGGTTGCGCTCGACACCCTCCAGCAATGGCTCGATCTCGAGACGGTTGAGCTTGTCGAGCAGGTTAGTCACCTGGGCCTCGATCAGCGCGAATCCGCCGGAGGTGGTCGGGAAGACGGCGCGATCGGAGAAGGTCTCGGCACGGTAGTCCTCAGCCTCATCGGGATTGAAGGTGATATCGACGAAGAGGGAGCCGGTAAGCAGATTGCCCGATTTCAATGAAGCCCTGAGTCCCAGGCCGAAGAGCCGCTCGAATCGTGAGCGCCACTCGTCGATGTCGATCTCCTGGTTCTCGATCCCCAGACGCTGCGGTTCGATGCGGATGAGTACCGGGATCGAGAAACCGCTGCGCGTCTCCGGCTGAGGTGCCGTGAACTCCCAGGGGGCGGCTGCCACGGTGCCGACGCGTACCCCACGAAATTCTACCGGTGCCCCTCGGGAAAGGCCGCGGATGGTGTCGTCCACGAGCAGCACATATTCCAGGTAGCGGTTGAAGGTGCCCTGTCGTGCCATGTCTTCGTCGGCATAGAGATTGAAGGTGGTATCTGCCTCGACCGGCAGGCCCAGCGGCAGGTCATCCGGTACCCCGAAGCTGACGCCGCCGCCGAGCAGGGATTCCAGGGATGCCACATTGACGCGGAAACCGTCGGCATCGAGCTGCACATCGATACCGCTTGACGACCAGAATCGGGTGCTCTCGGTGACCAGGCGATCATAGGGACTCTCGATGAAGACGCGATGATCCATGCGGCGTCTGTCGGCATCGAAGCTGGCTTCCTCGACACGACCGACGGTATAGCCCTGGTAGGTGATGGGATCCCCCGGCCGTAACGAATTGCCCAATTGGCTGACCAGATTGATCCGCAGCCCCGCCGTGCCTGCCGGGGCCACGGGGGGTTGGTCACTGACCGAAAACTCTCTCTGCTCGACGGAACTGGTGCCGGGCTCCAGCTGAATGAAGGCGCCCGAGAGCACCGTGCCCAGTCCGCTGATGCCCTCGCGACCGATACGCGGCTTGACCACCCAGAATTGGCTGTCCTCGACCAGCATGGGCTCGCTTTCACGACTCATCCTGGCAGTGATCTCGGCGGTGGAGAGGTCATCGGAGAGACTCACGCGCTCGACGCGTCCCACCTCGACATTACGGGTCTTGATCAGGGTGCTGCCGGCCTCGATGCCTTCGGCGTTGGTCATCACCAGGGTGATCGCCGTTCCCCGACTGCGGTAGTTGTCATAGACCAGCCAGGCGCCGATCAGGATGGCCACGATGGGCACGATCCAGATCGGCGATATGCGCGTCTGCGGTGATGTCCTGGCCCGGTGGAGATCCTTCTCGGGCGAGGCATCCTTTGGTGGGGTATCGCTCATCCTGTTCCTTCTTGGCGACGGACAGTCGCAGTGCGCGCCTTGCCTGCGGGCGGAGTATCCCAGATCAGCCGGGGATCAAAGGTCATCGCCGCGAGCATGGTGAGTATCACAACGGTAGCAAATGCCAGGGCGGCGGGCCCGGGCGTGATCGACATCAACGAACCCGCGCGGATCAGGGCGACCAGAATGGCAACGACGAAGACATCCACCATGGACCAGCGGCCGATGAACTCGGTAAGACGGTAGAGTCGCGTACGGGTTCCCGCATTGAGTTCATCGCTGCGCTTCGCCACCAGGCAGAGCCAGGTGAGCGCCCCCAGCTTGCCCACGGGAACGATGACGCTGGCCACGAAGATCACCATGGCAATCGGCCAAGAGCCCATCTGGATGAGTTCGACCACCCCCTCGATGATGGTCGAAGGCGTACTCTGACCCAGGCTGGTGGTGGTCATGATCGGGTAGACATTGGCGGGAATGTACATCACCGCACTGGCGACCAACAGGGCCCAGGTACGTTGCAGGCTGTGGGGAAGGCGAGCGTGCAGGGATTCCCCACAGCGTCGGCAGTAGCCACCTCCCTCATTGTCCAGGCGGTTGACCAGGCCACAGGTGTGGCAGCCGGTCAGCCCCTGGCTTGCCGCCGTCTCGCCGGTTCTGGTGTCCTCCGGCGCGAGGGGCTCTCCCGCCAGCGAGAACCACATCCAGTCCGAGTCGAGGGACTGGGTGGTCATCAGGAGCAGAAAAGCGAAGGCACAGAAGGCCCAGAAGGCCATGCCGAGGTCTATATCGGCCATGCCGGCGACCTTGATGAGGCTGACCAGGGCACCGATGATGAAGACATCGGCCATCATCCAGGGATGCAGATGTGACAACGAGCGCGCAATCTGACGACTCGCCGGATAGGGTTCTCCCCGCAGCAGCCCAAGTTGCAGCCAGATCACGCCAAGCAGGTAGACGGCCGGCAAGACGATGGTGGTGAGGATCACCACGATCGCCACCAGCGGTTGGTCAAAGCCGATCAGGGTCGTGGCCGTCTGGGAGAGTTCGATGCGGTTGCCTATCCCGCTGACGCTGAAGCTGACGAAGGGAAAGGATACCGCCATGGCCAGCGCCAGCAGTGCCGAGAGAGCCAGGGACATGCTTCGCTGGGCGGGTTGGAAGTGACGATTGACCAGGGTATGACCACAGCGCGGGCAGTCGGCCTTCTGGCCGGCACTCAAGGGGGGCAGTGCCACCAGCCAGTCACATTCACGGCAGGCGCGCAGGCGCCGCCGCGTGGATCGGGCTTCCGGGGGATGGCGGTCCACCTGGGGGGCGCCGAGAGGCATTTCCGGAATGGGAAGGTAGCGCTTGGGCACCGCTGAAATCGTTCTCCGATGGCGGAGTCTTGGCCGGATACTGTCTTCCGGGAGGTTCCGCGAGTGTGACATGTTGACTCAGCGGGCACCATAGTCAAACATGCCATCCCGAATGTTCCAGAGGCGCACTGATGATCCTTCCCGTAGTGGCAGTGGTGGCGGGCCTGGTCCTGCTGTTTTGCGCGTCTCATGGCTTGCCGGATCATCTGTCCCGACGTTGAAGGTAGGCGTGTTTTCGGCCAACGTTGATATCCTCCCTCGAACGGTGGTCTAAGCTGAGACCTGATTGTTACCGTTTCGAGCCCATCGCCGAAAAAGGCCTGCCCCATGGAACTGGATCCCCTGCTGTTGTCGCGATTGCAATTTGCCTTCGTTGTCTCCTTTCATGCCATCTTCCCGGTATTCACCATCGGGCTGGCATCCTACATCGCCGTGCTCAACGGCCTCTTCTTTACCACCGCCAATTCGGCCTGGGATCGTCTGGCCCTGTTCTGGACCAGGGTGTTCGCGGTGGTCTTCGGCATGGGCGTGGTGTCTGGCATCGTCATGTCTTTCCAGTTCGGCACCAACTGGAGCAACTTTTCCCTGGCGGCCTCCAACTTCCTCGGTCCGATGCTCAGCTACGAGGTGGTTACCGCCTTCTTTCTGGAGGCCGCCTTCCTCGGGGTGTTGCTCTTCGGTCGGGGGAAGGTACCCCAGGGAGTGCATCTCTTTGCCGCGATCATGGTCGCCATCGGGACCTTCATCTCCTCGTTCTGGATCCTGTCGGCCAATAGCTGGATGCATACTCCCGCCGGAGTGGACCTTGTCGATGGGCGTTTCCAGGTGACGTCCTGGACGGCGGCGATCTTCAACCCCTCCTTCGAGTATCGCTTCCTGCACATGGGCATGGCGTCCTTCCTCACCGGTAGTTTCGTGGTGGCCGGGGTCAGCGCCTGGTACCTGCTGATCGGGCGGGATGTACAGGCCAACCGCAAGGCGCTATCGATGTGTCTGTGGTTGCTGCTGTTCCTGGCGCCTGCCCAGGCCGTGGTCGGTGATTTCCATGGCCTCAACACCCTGGAGCACCAGCCGACCAAGGTGGCGGCCATGGAAGGCAACTGGGAGACCGGTGGCAACGTGCCGATGTTGCTCTTCGCTCTACCGGACCAGGAGGCCCAGACCAATCGCTTCGAGGTCGGCATCCCTTCCCTGGCCAGCCTGATCCTGACGCATAAGGCCGATGGCGTCGTGCCGGGGATCAGTGAGGTGCCACCCGAAGAGCAGCCACCGGTGGCCATCGTCTTCTGGTCGTTTCGTGTCATGGTCGCCCTCGGCCTGCTGATGATCGCGGTGGCGCTGGTCGGCAATCTGCTTCGCCGTAAAGGGCGCGTCTTCGAGCATCGCGGCTACCTG
>JAGXGN010000137.1 GCA_024636705.1 Halomonas sp. | reverse complement strand
AGATGTGTATAAGAGACAGGGTCAGGTCCATCACCAGTGCCAGGGTACCCAGGGCGCCGATCAGTGACGGCAGCAGGAAGCCCAGGCGCACCGAACCGGTGAGATGGATCGAGGCCGCCATGGCCCACATGAAGATCGGCGGCTTGTCGGGATAGGGTTCTCCGGCCCGATGGGGGATCCAGAACTGCCCGGTCTTCAGCATTTCCAGGGCGTTCAGGGCGAAGCGTGGCTCGTCGGCGGGCCAGGGATCGCGCAGGCCGAGCCCCACGCCCAGGAAGACGGCGGCGATCGCCAGCAGCCAGAACCAAGGTAGCGAGGGCAGGCGGCGGAGATAGGTGGGACGATGCATGGGAACGATTGGATTGGTGTGGAATGACATCACTGACGGGCCCGGGACAGCTGGACCTCGCGGCGGATCAGCATCAGGTTGCGGCCATAGATGAGCAGCCCCGCCCCCTGGCCGGCGATGAACACCGGGTCGCGACGATAGATGGCGTAGGCCAGCAGGGTGATCCCCCCGGCCAGACTGAAGAACCAGAAGGCGCGGGGCACGATGCTGCGCCGCGCCCGCTCGCTGGCCAGCCACTGGACCAGGAAGCGGGCGGAGAACAGCGCCTGGCCCAGGAAGCCAATGCCTAGCCAGAGCCACTCGAGCGTCATGATGCGCCCTCCGTTGCGGCTGTCCGACCGTCCGAGGTCTCGGCATCGTCCGGGGCGGGTGCCTCGAGTTCGGCCGGCAGGCGCGAGCGGCGGCGTAGCCATATCACGCCGACCATGTCGATGATGCCGGCCCAGAGCCGGTTATTGAGGCCGTAGTGCGAGCGGCCGGCGCCCCGAGGGCGGTGATTGACCGGCAGCGAGACACAGCGACCGCCCTGGGCCTGGATCAGCGCCGGCAGGAAGCGGTGCATGTGGTCGAAATAGGGCAGGGACAGGAAGGCGCTGCGCTGGATCACCTTGAGGCCGCAGCCGGTATCCGGTGTTTCGTCCCTGAGTAGCCGGGCGCGCACGCCGTTGGCGATCCGCGACGAGACCCGCTTGAGCCAGTCGTCGTGGCGGGTGGTGCGGTGGCCGGCCACCAGGGTGACATCGCCCTGGCGGGCCCGCTCGATCAGGCTCGGCAGATCCGCGGGGTCGTTCTGGCCATCGCCATCCAGGGTCGCCAGCCAGGTCCCCCGGGCGGCACGAGCCGCCTGCCACACCGAGGTGCTCTGGCCGGCGCTCCGGACATGGCGCAGCGGGCGCAGTCGCGGGTCCTGCGCGGCCCGCGCCACTAGCTGCGCCCAGGTCTCATCCCGGGAGGCGTCGTCCACGACCAGCACCTCGTGCTCGATGGCGGCCAGGGCGGCGCCGATCTCGTCCAGCAGGCCAGGGAGGTTGCCCGCTTCGTCACGGGCGGGAATGATCACGGATACCAGGGGGGAGGTCACGTCGGTTCCTTCTCCTTCTAACAGTGCTTGCCGGGGCAGCATATTACCATTCCAGTCTTACCACGGGCTTAAGCGAGCAAATAGCGGCTATTGTCGGGTAATCGGATCCTGGCGGAAATAGCGCGATAGTAGCTCGTAGAGCTCGGGGTAGGCCTGCACGAACACGTTCGGTGCGCTGAAGAAGGTCTCGCAGCAGACCGCGAAGCACTCGCCGGGGTGGCTCGCCGCGTAGGCGTCGATGGGGGTCTCCTCGCCGCGCTCGAGTCGCGCCTGGAGGTCGTCCCAGACGCCCATGAAGGCATGATGCCACTCTTTTGGGTCGATCTCCCGGGGCAGCGGAGGGAAGCCGTCCACGTCCAGGGAATTGCTCAGGTCGAGCTTGTGGGCCAACTCGTGGATCAGCACGTTGAAGCCATCGAGGCCACCGCTCTCCATCAGGTCGGGAAAGGAGACCACCACCGGCCCCTGGTGGGAGGTCTCGCCGGCGCGTTCATCGACGTATTCGTGCATCACGCCGGCTTCGTCCATCTCCTCGACACGCCGTTGGAAGGCCTCCGGCAGGATCAGGATCTCGTGAACGCCATCGAAGGCCTCCCGGTGCTCGCTGTCGCTCCAGCCGAGGGTCAGCAGGCAGGCCTGGGCGGCCAGGGCCAGCTGGGCGGGGAGATCGAAGGGGATCGACTCGGCGAGGTCGGGATGCAGACTCAGCCGCTTGGCATGCAGGAAGCGCCAGGCGCGTTGTCCCAGGTGTTCGGCGTCGCTGTCATCCAGGGCGGTAAGCAACGGCAGGCGCGAACGCGCCTCGGCCCAGTCGGCCTCGGGGAAAGGGTGGCGGTCGGCGAAGCGAGCCTCTCGCCACTGTCGAAGCCGATCCAGCATCGGCTCAGTTCTCCTCCAGATTGGCCCCGGATGGCCGGCCCCCTGATGGCAGGCCCCCTGACTTCCACGACCAGTCGCGCCAGCGCAGGTCGAAGAGGTCCTTTCGGCGGTCCTTGAGGTTGGTGACCGAGCCCTCGGCGCGCACCACGGTCAGCCGTGTCAGGTCCAGGTCCGAGAACATCACCATCTCGGTGTTTGGCGTGGTCTCGGAGAGGACGGCGTCATGGGGGAAGGCGAAGTCCGAGGGCGAGAACACCGACGACTGGGCGTACTGGATGTCCAGGTTCTCGATGGAGGGTACGTTGCCCACGCTACCGCACAGCACCACGTAGCACTCGTTCTCGATGGCCCGCGCCTGGGCACAGTGGCGTACGCGCAGGTAGCCGTTCTTGGTGTCGGTCCAGAAGGGCACGAAGAGGATGTCCATGTCCTGGTCGGCGAGCAGCCGCGATAGCTCGGGGAATTCCACGTCGTAGCAGATCTGGATGCCCACCCGGCCGGCATCGGTCTGGAACACCAGCAGTTCGTCGCCGCCCTCGATCACCCAGTCGCGGCGCTCCTGGGGCGTGATGTGCAGCTTGGCCTGGCGCTCGATCTCGCCGTCGCGATGGCAGAGGTAGGCGATGTTGTAGAGGCGGTCGTCCTCGCCGACCTCGATCATCGAGCCGGCAATGATATTGATGTTGTAGGAAACCGCCATGCGCGATAGCTCGGTCTTGAACCGCTCGGTGAAGCCGGCCAGGAAGCGGATGGCGGCCTGCTGGTCCTGCTGGTCGGCACGATCCTGCAGGCCCATCAGCGGGGCATTGAAGAGTTCCGGGAAGACGGCGAAGTCGCTCTGGTAATCCGCGAGGGCGTCGACGAAGTATTCCACCTGCTGGAGGACGGCCTCGACAGATTCGAACTCGCGCATCTGCCACTGCACGGCACCGACGCGAACCTGGGTGGGGCGATTCTCCAGCACCCGTTCGGCCGGCTCGAAGAGGATGTTGTTCCATTCCAGCAGGGTGGCATAGCCCTTGGATTTCTCGTCCTCCGGCAGGTACTTGCGCAACAGGCGCTTGACCTGGAAGTCGTTGGCCAGCTGGAAGGAGAGGATGGGGTCATGGATCTCCTTGCGGGCCACCTTGTCGAGGTACTCGGCGGGCGAGAGTTCGTGGGCGTGCTCGTGGTACTGGGGAATGCGCCCGCCGGCCAGGATTGCCCGCAGGTTGAGCGACCGGCACAGCTCCTTGCGTGCCTCGTAGAGACGCCGTCCCAGGCGGTAGCCGCGGTAGTCCGGGTGAATCAGCACGTCGAGCCCGTACATGGCGTCCCCATCCGCCTCGTTGAGGATGGTCTCGCGCTTGCCGATCAGGTCGTCGTAGCGGTGAGGGTTGGAGAAGGTGTTGTAGTCGACCAGTGCTGTCAGGGCCACGCCGACGATGGTCTCGTCATCCTCGATGAGGATCTGCCCGTCGGGGAATTCCTTGATCAGCTTGTCGATGGTGGCCCTGGGCCAGGCGCCGCCGATGTCGTCGTAGACCCGGTTCATCAGCGCCTGGAGTTGTGGGTAATCCTCCGGTTCCAGGTTTCGCAGGTTGAGGTGCAGGTCGTCGAGGGCCATGGAGCGTCCTTCCTTCGGGCCAGGGGCAGTTTCGTTGCAGTCTACCATGCTCAGCGCGGGCCCCTGTCGAGTCTCGTCGGCGTTGCCGGCAGCCGTCGCAGGGGGCGGGTGAGGGTCTGGGCCATGATCACTCCGGCCAGCACCAGCATGCCACCGACCAGATGGAAGAGGGCGATCTGCTCGCCGAGGAAGGCCATGGCGATCAGGGCGCTGAATACCGGCATCAGGTTGATGAAGATGCTCGCCTGGCTGGCGCCGATCTGGCGGATGGTGCTCACGGTGAGCTGGTTGATGGTCATGTTGCCCGACCAGATGAGGACGGCACCCAGCGGGGGCAGGAAGGTGAGCAGCGGCATGGCATCCTCGGTATCCATCACGAAAAACCCCCGCCGTGGCGGGGGTCGATAGGGTACTACAGGGTAACTGCTCAGCCGATGGCGGCGACGCCGGCCCTGGCGACTTGCACGTCCTGGTCCGGCTTGACGCCGGAGATGCCGACGGTGCCGGCCACCTGGCCATCGATCAGCACGGGTACGCCGCCGGAGAGCATGGAGTCCATCGGCGCCGAGAGGAAGGCGGTGCGGCCGTTGTTGATCATCTCCTCGAAGAGTTGCGTCTCACGGGCGCCGAAGGCCGAGGTGCGTGCCTTCTGGGTCGCCGCATCGATGCTGAACAGGGGGGCCTTGTCCAGGCGACGCAGGGCGAGCAGGTGGCCGCCGTCGTCGGCGACGGCGATGGTCACCGCCCAGTTGTTGGACTGGGCTTCGTTCTGGGCGGCATCGAGGATGGTGTTGACCTCGGCGAGTGTCAGGACGGATTTGGTATTCATGCATGTCTCCTCGTGAGTGTAGTGTCTCGGGGCTGGTTCAGGGTCAGGGGCGTGGCGCGGCCGGGGGATTGGCGCTAGCCGGCAGCAGCGCTTCGTCGACGATCTCGATCCAGTGGCGGACGGGGGTGCGGCCGGCACCGGCCAGGTGGGTCTGGCAGCCGATGTTGGCGGTGACGATCACCTCGGGATTGCCGGCCTCCAGGTTATCCAGCTTGTTGTCGCGTAACTGGGTGGCGAGTTCGGGCTGGGTGACGGAATAGGTGCCTGCCGAGCCGCAGCAGAGGTGGCCATCCTGCACCGGGGTGAGCGAGAAGCCGAGCCGTCTCAGGACGTCCTCGACGGCCCCGTTCAGCTTCTGGGCGTGCTGCAGGGTGCAGGGACAGTGGAACGCCAGCTTGCGCTCATCCTCGATCTCGAGGGCATCGAGATCCTCGTTGCGCAGTACCTCCACCAGGTCCTTGGCCAGTTCGCTGATGTGCCTGGCCTTTTGTGCGTAGTCGGGATCATCGGCGAGCATCTCGCCATATTCCTTGACGAAGGCGCCACAACCGCTGGCGGTCTGCACGATGGCCTCTGCGCCGGCCTCTACATGGGGCCACCAGGCGTCGATATTGGCGCGAATGCGGTCGCGGCCATCCTCCTGGGCATTGAGGTGATAATCGATGGCGCCACAGCAGCCGGCTTCCGGGGCCGGTGTCAGGCCGATATCCAGGCGGTCCAGCACCCGGGCGGTGGCGGCATTGGTGTTGGGTGACAGGCTGGGCTGGACGCAGCCCTCCAGGATCAACATCTGCCGGTCCTGTGTCTCGCCGGCCGGGCGTCGACCGGCATCAATCGGTGTGGGCGGAAGCTTGGACTTGAGCTCGCCGGGCAGTATCGGCTTGAAGGTCTGGCCCAGCCTGAGCAGCGCCTGGAAGCGCTTGGGATCCACCAGTGCCTTGCGTAACCCATAGCGCAGCGCGCGGTCGCTTGCCTTGCGAGGCACGCGGCGCTCGATCTCGGCACGGCCGATATCCAGCAGCTTATGGTATTCCACGCCGGAAGGGCAGGTGGTCTCGCAGTTCAGGCAGGTCAGGCAGCGATCCAGGTGCAAGCGGGTTTCCTCGGTGACCTGGTCATCATCGTCCTGGCTCTCGAGCATCTCCTTCATCAGGTAGATGCGCCCGCGGGGGCCGTCGCGCTCGTCGCCCAGCAGCTGGTAGGTGGGGCAGGTGGCATTGCAGAAGCCGCAATGCACGCAGCTGCGCAGGACGCGGTCGGCCTCGCGGATATGGGGCTTCTTGAGGTCTTCTTCGGTGAAGTGCGTCTGCATGTCAGAGCTCCGCGTAGAGTCGGCCCGGGTTGAAGATCCCTCTTGGGTCCAGCTCGGCCTTCAGCCGTTGGTGATACTTCGCGACCACCGGGGCCAGCGGGGTGAAGGGCTCGGCCGCGCCAGGCGTGAGGCAGGTCGCATGACCCTCGGCGCGGGCACAGGCCTCGCACAGAGTGCCGGCATCGAGCTCGCTTCTCAGCCAGCGCTGGGTGCCGGCCCAGTCATAGAGGACGTCGCCTTCCTCGAGGCCTGCCAGGGAGAGCTGCGGGGTGTTGTGGGGCAGCGAGAGTCGCCAAAGGGGGCGCGTATCCTCCTGGCGGAAGAAGGCCAGTCGATGCTCGCGCAGGTCTTCCCAGAACGCGGCCTCGAGATCTTCGCCACCCAGCCGGTCTCGGGTCGCCGCGACGGAGCTAGGCCCACCCTCGAGGCGCAGATGCAGGTGGCCGGCATGCCAGGCGGCGGCACTGATCGGCAGCGGCTGCCTGCCCCATTCGGCGAGGCGTGTCAGGGCCTGGTCCAGGGGAAGTTCCAGGCGCAGGCTGCGGGTGGCGGCGGGTCTCGGCAGCACCTTCAGCGAGACCTCGGTGATCAGCCCCAGGGTCCCCTGGGCGCCGACCATCAGGCGCGAGAGGTCATAACCGGCGACATTCTTCATGACCTCGCCACCGAAACGCTGCTCGATGCCCTGGTGGTTGATCACCCGGGTTCCCAGCACGAAATCGCGCACGCTGCCGACCCAGGGGCGTCTCGGCCCGGAAAGGCCGGTGGCCACCATGCCGCCGACGGTGGCGCCATCACCGAAATGCGGGGATTCACAGGCCAGCATCTGGCCCTGCCCGGCCAGGGCGGCCTCGAGCTCGACAAGGGGGGTACCGGTTCTAACCGAGACGATCAGCTCGACGGGATCATAGGAGGTGATGCCGCGATGCTCGCTGGTGGAGATGGCCTGGCCGTCGACATCACGACCGTGGCGGCGCTTGGTGTCGCCGCCGACGATGCGCAATGGGCTGCCCTCGGCGTCGGCCTGGCGGATACGCTCGGCAAGCACCTGGCTGTCGTCATGATCCCTGGAAGGCGTTGTGGTGTTGGACATGATCGTTTCCTGACTCCTCAGAAGCGCGGCAGGTCGGGATGCGGTAACTGATTGTTGTGCACATGCATGGCGCCGAACTCGGCGCAGCGCGCCAATGTCGGGATATTCTTGCCCGGGTTGAGCAGTCGCTCGGGATCGAAGGCGGCCTTCACGGCATGGAAGGTCGTAAGCTCACCGGGATTGAACTGGGCACACATCTGGTTGATCTTCTCGCGGCCGACGCCATGTTCGCCGGTGATACTGCCACCGGCTTGCACACAGAGCTCCAGAATCTTGCCGCCCATCGCCTCGGCCTGGTCGAGTTCGCCCGGCTGATTGGCATCGAAGAGGATCAAGGGGTGCATGTTGCCGTCGCCGGCATGAAAGACATTGGCGACCCTCAGCCCGTACTCTTCGGAGAGATCGGCGATGCCCTTGAGCACACGCGGCAGTTCGCGGCGTGGAATCGTGCCGTCCATGCAGTAGTAATCCGGCGCCATGCGGCCCACGGCGGGGAAGGCGTTCTTGCGCCCGGCCCAGAACTTCGCGCGTTCGGCGTCGTCGCGGGCCTGCTGGATGTCGGTGGCGCCGGCCGCCTCCAGCACCCGGCGTACCGTGGCACAGTCGTCGTTGACGTCGGCCTCGACGCCGTCGAGCTCGCAGAGCAGGATGGCCTCGGCCTCAACCGGATAGCCGGCCTTGACGAAGTCCTCGGCGGCCTGGATGGCGAGCTTGTCCATCATTTCCAGACCGCCGGGAATGATGCCCGCGGCGATGATGTCACCCACGGCGCGTCCGGCCTTCTCCACGTCATCGAAGCTGGCCATCAGTACCTTGGCGGTCTCGGGCTTTGGCAGCAGCTTGACGGTGATTTCGGTGACCACGCCGAGCATGCCCTCGGAGCCGGTAAACAGCGCCAGCAGGTCGAACCCCGGGGCGTCGAGGGATTCGGCGCCCAGGGTCATGTGCTCGCCCTCGATGGTGAGTACCTCGACCCTGATGACGTTGTGCACGGTGAGTCCGTACTTGAGGCAATGCACGCCGCCGGCGTTCTCGGCCACGTTGCCGCCGATCGAGCAGGCGATCTGCGAGGACGGATCCGGTGCATAGTAGAGGCCGTGGGGGGCGGCGGCTTCCGAGATCGCCAGGTTGCGAACCCCTGGTTGGACGCGCATGGTGCGGGCGTCGGGATCGATGTCGAGGATGCGATTGAAGCGCGACATGACCAGCAATACGCCCTGTTCCAGCGGCAGGGCCCCGCCGGAGAGGCCGGTACCGGCGCCCCGGGTGACCACCGGTACACCAAGCGCCCGGCAACGCTTGAGCAGCATCTCGACCTGGTCGAAGGTCTCGGGGAGTGCGACCAGCATCGGCAGGACTCGATAGGCGGATAGCCCGTCGCACTCGAAGGGGCGCAGGTCCTCCTCGCGATGCAGCAGGGTCAGGGCGGGGATCGCCTGCTGGAGATCGGCCAAGACCTCACCCTTGTCGTTCTGTGGCAGTTCGCCATCGAGCTTGGCGTCATAGAGGATATTCATGGTGATTCCCCATCCCTTCAGGCAGATAGCGTCAAGGCTAGTCCAACATCCATGGGCATTGGACAGCAATCCCGGTGTCAAGTATGCATTCGACCCCTACGGATCGGACCCAACTGGATTGGAAAGATTTTCCATATTTTACACGCCAGGACGCTGGATAACCAGCCGACTCGATCATGGCGTGCAGGCGTTTCGTGCCTCAGGAAGAGGCCGCGTCGGGAAGGGCATCGTCCGCGCGATCATCAGACAGGGAGGCGATCTCCAGCTTGTGGCAGAGGTGATTGCGCAGGATCTGTCCCAGCTGCTTGCCGTCACGCTTCTGGAGGGCCGATAGCATTTTTTCGTGGTCATCGACGGCCTGGCGCCAGTAGCTGTCGGTCATCTTCTTGGAGTAGCGCACGCGTTTCACGCGCTGACTGAGATTGTTGTACATCTCCATAAGCACCTCGTTGCGTGAGGCGGCCAGCAGGCTCTCATGGATCTCGCGATTGACCTCGAAGTACTCGGCGAGCTCCCTGTTGCGATAGTGAACCAGCATGCGCTCGTGAAGCGCGCCTATCGCCTCGATCTCGTCGTCACCGATGTGTTGACAGGCCAGCTCGCCCGACAGTCCCTCCAGGGCGCCCATCAGGTCGTAGGTGTCCTTGACCTTCTTTAGCGTCAGCTGGATGACGCGTGCCCCGCGGTTGGGAAGGAGTTCCACCAGCCCCTCCGAGGCCAGCACCTTGAGGGCCTCGCGCAGCGGCGTTCGAGACACGCCGAACTGCTCACAGAGCTGTTTTTCGGAGATGCGTTCCCCTGGGGCGAGTTCGCCGACCTCGATGAGTTCGCGGATACGGTCAGCAACTTCACGGTATAGGTTGCGGCGCTGGATCTTGCTCATGGGCTGGTTCCTTGTGTAGCCCGAGGCAGATGCGGCTATCTAGCATCGGCGGAGCGGCCGAAAAAAGTGGCAGGCAGCCAGGCTGGCGAGATTGACGCTTCCCTGCAAATGTATTATGCATCCAAAATGCGGTCAACCCATTTAGTGGATGTCCCATGGCGGGGAGGTCTTTCACAGCAACGTCCTGCTCCCCTGCGCTCAGGCCCGTGCCATCCTCGATGCATGCTCTGGCTTCCCTCGGCACCTTACTGTCACAAGCGCCCTTCGACTAAAGGTTAATTTTATAATTCTACATTTTGAATTCAAACTGAAGTTGCGGCGCTCGGCTCGGCATGTCTATGGATGCCGTTGCGAGTCGGACCGTCAAAGTGGCCGTGCGGTGGCCGCTCTGACCCTGGGGAGCTTCGAAAGAGTTCCGCACCCGGGCAACACACGCACAACAACAATCCAGTACTGGATGGAGTATCCAATGAAAATGTTCAAGACAGCATTCGCGACCGCCTCACTGGCGTTGAGCCTGACGCCAGTGCTCGGCATGGCTCAGACCGAACTGCAGTTTGGTCACGTGGGCAACCCCGGTTCGTTGTTCGATGCATCCGCGACTGAGTTCGCCAAGCGGGCCAATGAACGACTGGGCGATGACTACGAGGTGCAGGTCTATGGATCTAGCCAGCTTGGCGGCGACAGCTCCATGATGCAGAAGCTCAAGCTCGGCCAGTTGACGTTTACGCTGCCTTCGAGCGTGATGTCCTCGGTGGTGGATGAGTTTGGCCTCTTCGAGATGCCCTACTTGATCCAGGATCGGGACCACATGAAGCGGGTCATCGAGGAAGTCGTTGAGCCTGATCTTTACCCTCTGGCGGAGGAGCAGGGCTACAAGATCCTCGCCGTCTGGGAAAATGGCTTCCGCCAGATCACCAACAATGTGCGCCCTATCAACACCCCTGAAGATCTGGATGGCTTGAAACTTCGGACCCCGAAAGGCCAGTGGCGGGTGCGCATGTTTGAGGAATACGGCGCCAACCCCTCGCCCATGGCGCTCTCCGAGGTCTTTACGGCGCTTCAGACCGGCACCATGGACGGCCAGGAGAATCCCCTGGTGCAGATCTACTCGCAGAAGTTCCAGGAGGTGCAGGACTACCTCTCCTTGACTAATCACGTCTACACACCTGCTTATGTGGTGGTCTCCAAGAGTCATTGGGAGGACCTGCCAAAGGATGTGCGTGACGTGCTTGAGGAGACGGCTCAGGAAGTCCAGGACTTCGTCTACGAGACAGCCGCCAAGCAAGAGGATGAGCTGCTCGGCGAAATGGAAGCAGCCATGCAGGTCAACCAGGCTGACAAGCAGGCCTTCATCGATGCCAGTGGCCCGGTCTACGAGCTCTTCGACCAGGAAGTGGAAGGCGGCGGTGACATGGTCGACCGCGCACTAGCTCTCGGTGAGAAAGGCTGATTTTCCCGGAAGACTGAACCCCTTTGAACCAACCCATGGACCGCCTCGACAGGGCGGTCCTTCCTCTGCTCGACGGAGTGGCTTTCATGTCCCTCGTGAAACTTCGATCCGGCTTCGAATGGCTGCTAGAGGTCATCACCATGTTCCTGGTGGTCGCCTTGACGTTGGTCGTACTGCTCGGTGTCACCTTCCGCTTTTCCGGCAACTCCCTGGCGTGGTATGACGAGGTCGCCGCCGTGATGTTGGCCTGGGTGACCTACTATGGCGCCGCTCTCGCCGCCCTCAAGCGCGCCCATATCAGCGTCCCGGGTCTTGTCTACTCCCAACCCCGTGCTGTGCGCGTGGCGCTGGTGGTGCTCGGTGAGGCCATCATCATCACCTTCTTCGTGCTGCTTGCCATCTATGGTGTTTTCGTCATCGGCGTCCTCAGCGGCTCTACCCTGGTCAGCGTGCCCATTCCCACGGCCGTGGCCCAGTCAACCATTCCGATTGGCGCGGCGCTTTATGTCATCGCCGAACTGCTTAACCTGCCGGACATCCTGCGTGAAGCCTGGGATGGACGGAAACCGCCTTCGGAGCTGGATATCGTGGAGGAACTGCAATGACGACGTCTTTGATCCTGCTGGCCGGGCTGGCCATGATCTTCATCAACATCCCCATTGCCGTGGCTCTGGGGGCGGTGTCCATCATCGCCATGCTGGTGTTGCAAGGAGCGAATAGCCTGCTCGGCTTCCCGCTGGTGCTGTTCGATGGTTCGACCAAGTTCCCGCTGATCGCCATCCCGCTGTTCGTCCTGGCCGGCGCCATCATGAACACCGGGGGTATATCCCGACGACTGATCGACTTCGCCTCCGCACTGCTCGGTTTTGTCCGTGGCGGCCTTGCCATGGTGAATGTCGGCACTTCGCTGTTTTTCGCCGAGATCTCCGGGTCTGCCGTGGCCGACGTCGCAGCGCTCGGTTCCATCCTGATTCCGGAGATGAAGCGCAAGGGATATCCAGCCTCGTTCGCCGCCGCAATCACCTCTTCCTCGGCCTCGCTGGCGATCATTATCCCGCCTTCGATCCCGATGATCCTCTATGCCGCCATGGCTGACACCTCAGTCGTACAGCTTTTCGTCGCCGGCATCGTGCCCGGTGTGGTAGGTGGACTCTTGATGATGGTGCTCGCCTGGTATTTCGCGGTCCGCTACAACTTTCCCGTGGAACAGACCTTCAAGCTGAGCCGGGTGTGGGCCACCTTCAAGGCGGCGGGCCTTGCCTTTCTGCTGCCGATGATCATCCTTGGCGGCATCTTCGGTGGCTTCATGACCGCTACCGAGGGTGCTGCACTGGCGGTACTTGCTTCGCTGGTGATCAGTTTCCGCTACGGGGAGCTGAAGTGGTCGAAGCTCCGCGGGGCCATGGTTGAGGGTGGCGTCCAGACCGCCGTGGTGATGCTGTTGGTGGCGAGCTCAGCCCTGCTCGGGGACTTCCTTACCCGTGCCCAACTGCCGCAGATGCTGGCGACGATGATCGGCGACTTCACCGATAACAAGTACGCGGTGCTCGCATTGCTGAACATCTTCCTGTTGATGATCGGCATGATCCTGCACTCGGCGGCGGCGATCATTCTCACCGTGCCTATCGTCATGCCGTTGGTGATGATGGTCGGCATCGACCCCGTTCATTTCGGGATGATCGTGACGCTGAACCTGGCGATCGGCCAGCAGACGCCGCCAGTGGCCAGTGTGCTGATGACCGCCTGTTCAGTGGCCAAGGCCAATATCTGGGATGTGACTAAGGCCAATGTGCCTTTCGTTATCCTGCTGTTCGTACTGCTGATGCTGGTGACCTATGTGCCGATCTTCCCGTTGGGCCTGGTGGAGTTGTTCTACCGTTGAGCCCGATAGATCCTCAGGAGGAAACTATTATGTCCGACGAGGCGCTGATCTTCCGGCGTGAGGGCAACCTCGCCTGGATCGGTTTCAACCGTCCCGCTAGTCGCAATGCCATGACGTGGGACATGTACAACGCCCTCGAAGCCAGCTGCACGCAGCTGGCCGAGGACGACAGCGTGCATGCCGTGGTGCTGCATGGCGTTGGTGGCGAAGCCTTTGTGGCGGGGACCGACATCACCCAGTTCACCCGCTTCACCAAGCCCCAGGATGCCCTCGATTATGAGCGACGCATCGAACGGGTGGTGAGCGGCCTCGAGACCCTCAACAAGCCGACGATTGCCATGATCGAGGGTTTCTGTGTCGGCGGAGGTGCGGCTCTCGCCATGGCCTGCGATTTTCGCTACTGCACGCCGTCGCTGAAATTTGGTGTGCCGATCGCCAAGACACTGGGCAACACGCTGTCGATCAGCAATGTGTCGCGGCTGATCGATATGGTGGGTGTCGCGCGCACCAAGGAAGTCCTGATGCAGGCGAAGCTGTTGTCCGCCGCCGAAGCCTGCCAGGCGGGTCTGGTCAACAATGTCTATTCACCCGACACCATTGCCGCCGAGGTCACTGCGATCGCTAACGAATTCGCGACCCGTGCACCACTGACGCTCCAGGCCAGCAAGGCGTTGGTGGGACGCGTCCAGGCCCAGCGTCGTGCCTCACTCGAAGCAGGTGACGACTGGGTTACCGCCTGCTACATGAGCGATGACTTCAAGGCGGCCGTCGACAAGTTCGTCCACAAGACACCTTTCGAATGGTCGGGCCGCTAAGTCATCTAGAAAGGAAATTCAGTCAATGCTGCCACTACAGAACGTCAAGGTGCTGGACATTTCGCAGATCATGGCCGGGCCCTATTGCACCATGGTGCTGGCCGATATGGGGGCGGATGTCACCAAGGTCGAAAAGATCAAGGGCGGTGATGACAGTCGCCAGATGGGCCCCTACATCAATGACGAGTCGACCTGTTTCTCACAGATCAATCGCAACAAAAAGAGCATCTCGCTCAATCTGAAAGACGAACGGGCGCGTGAGATCTTCTATCGCCTGGCCAAGGACGCCGATGTCATTGTCGAGAACTATCGCACCGGCGTCACCAAGTCGCTGCAGATCGACTATGACACCATCAAGGCAATCAACCCCGGCATCATTTACTGTTCGATTTCCGGTTATGGCCAGACCGGCCCCTACAGCCATCGCGGCGGCTTCGACCTAGTGGCCCAGGGGATGACCGGGCTGATGTCGATGACCGGCGAACCGGGCCGGCGTCCGCTCAAGACCGGGATCGCCGTTTATGATATCGGTGCCGGCATCACGGCGGTGTACTCGATTCTGGCCGCCTATATTCACAAGACGAACAGCGGTGAAGGCCAGCATATCGATATCGCCATCACAGAGTGCGGCTTACCCTGGTTCGCCTGGGAAGCGGCGGCCTACTTCGGCGAGGGCACGGTCCCCGAGCCCACCGGTTGGCGGCATCGCGTGTCCGCGCCCTATCAGGCGGTCAAGGCCAGTGACGGCTACATCATGCTGGGCTGTGCCAACCAGCGTACCTGGGAGCGTTTCTGTCAGGACGTGCTCGAGCGCGAGGACCTGATGGCCGACCCACGGTTCCTGACTAATTTCGACCGTGGCCAACACGTCGAGGAACTCGAGGCGGTACTGGAAGCGATCATGGTCGACCGGGATATGAACCATTGGCTGGCACTCTGCGACAAGGCGGGCGTGCCAGCCGGTCCGATCAATAACTTCGCCCAGGCAATGCAAGATGAGCATTACCTGGCACGCGGCATGGTGCAGGAAATGGATCACCCGGTGATCGGCAAGATGAAGACCATCGGCTTTCCCAGCAAATTCTCGCATACCCCTTCGCAGATCAGGAGCCCTGCGCCGCTGTTTGGCCAGCATACCGATGAAGTTCTCTCGGGCCTGGGGCTGTCGCAGGAGGAGCTCGCTGCCCTGCGCGCCGAGGGCTGCATCAAGTAGCGGCATTTTTAGCGATTAACTGAATTTATTATCAGGACAACAAAGCGCTTCTGGAGAACCCCTATGTTGAAGCTCGATTTCCATCCTTCCGGCCGCCATTTTCTGCAGATCCCCGGTCCTTCCCCGGTACCGGACCGTATCCTGCGTGCCATGAGTCTGCCGACAATCGACCATCGTGGCCCGGAATTCGGCGCCCTGGGTCGGGAAATCCTCGAAAAGATCAAGCGGGTGTTCAAGACCCAGGGCCCTGTGATCATCTACCCCGCCTCGGGAACCGGTGCCTGGGAGGCGGCGTTATCGAACGTCCTTTCACCGGGCGATAGGGTACTGATGTACGAGACCGGTCAGTTCGCCACCCTCTGGGAGAAGATGGCCCGGCGGTTGCAGCTGGAGCCCGAGTTCATCGGCCTGCCCGGCTATGAAAGCTGGCGTCACGGGGTTCAGGCCGACATGATCGAGGCCAGGCTGAAGGAGGACAGCGGCCATGAGATCAAGGCGGTTTGCGTGGTGCACAATGAGACCTCCACGGGGGTAACCAGTGACATCGCCGCGGTGCGGCGTGCCATCGATGCCGCGGCGCATCCTGCTCTCTTCATCGTCGATACCATTTCCGGCCTGGCCAGTGCCGACTATCGCCATGACGACTGGGGCGTCGACGTGACCGTGTCAGGGTCACAGAAGGGACTGATGCTGCCGCCGGGCATCAGCTTCAATGCCGTGTCCGACAAGGCCATCGAGGCCAGCCGTCACAACCGCATGCCCAAGAGCTTCTGGGCCTGGGACGAGATCCTCGAGGCCAACCAGAATGGCTACTGGCCCTATACTCCCAGTACCAACCTGCTCTATGGCCTCAAGGAGTCGCTGGACATGCTGCTCGGCGAGGGGCTGGAGAATGTCCTGGCACGCCATCAGCGCTGGGCCGCCGGTGTGCGCAAGGCCGTCGAGGCCTGGGGCCTGGAGATCCAGTGTCAGGACCCGGCCGTCTACTCGCCAGTGCTCACCGGGGTGGTGATGCCCGAAGGCATCGATGCCGACGAGGTGCGCAAGATCATCTACGAGCGTTTCGATCTTTCCCTGGGCACCGGCCTCGGCAAGGCCAAGGGCAAGATGTTCCGTATCGGCCACCTGGGGGACTGCAACGACCTGACGCTGATTGCCACCCTGGGGGGTTGCGAGGCCGGCATGAAACTCGCCGGCGTGCCGCTTAAGGGTAGCGGGGTCACCGCTGCACTGGACTACTTCGCCAGCAACCCGCTCAAGGTGGCCAGTTGACCATCGGTATTCCCGCACCGGGTTCCAGGAGGGAAGGATGATGACCGCGACGCAGCGTCCCCGTTCGCGGGATGCTCGGATCAAGCCGGTCACTGAACTGGCTTCCAGGCTGCAGCGAGGGCTGGCCGGAGAGGTCCTGTTCGATCAGGCCTCACGCGGCCGCTACTCGACGGATGCCTCGATCTACCAGGTGACGCCGGTGGGGGTGGTGATTCCCCGCCACCAGGAAGACCTGACGCTGGCGCTGTATATCGCTCGGGATGCCGGTGTCCCCGTATTGCCACGGGGCGCCGGTACCAGCCAGTGCGGCCAGACCGTGGGTGAGGCGCTGGTCATCGACGTTTCCCGCTATCTCGACCAGGTGGTGGCGTTCGATGCGCAGGCGCGCACCGTCGTGGTCGAGCCGGGGATCGTGCTCGATCACCTCAATGCCTGGCTCAAGCCCCATGGCCTCTGGTACCCGGTGGATGTGTCCACCAGCGCCCAGTGCACCCTCGGGGGGATGGCCGGCAACAACTCCTGCGGGTCGCGTTCGATTCGCTACGGCAACATGGTCCACAACGTCCTGGGGGTGGACGCCGTCCTGGCCGATGGTGGCGAGGCGAGCTTCGGTTTCATCGACGAACTGGCCGAGGGGACCAGGGCCCGCTGGCTGGCCGACAGGGTCCAGGCCATTGCCGAGCGGGTCGACCCCGAGATCCGCGAGCACTTCCCCAAGGTACTGCGTCGGGTGGGCGGCTATAACCTCGACCTGTTCAACTGCCAGAATCCCAAGCCCTACGACCCGGGGGGACGCGCCAACCTGGCGCACCTGCTGGTCGGGTCCGAAGGCACCCTGGGGGTGAGCCGGCGCATCAAGCTGCGCCTCTCGCCGCTTCCCGAGCACAAGGTGTTGGGGGTGGTGAACTTCCCGACCTTCTATCAGGCGATGGATTTCACCCAGCACATCGTCAAGCTCGATCCCACGGCGGTGGAGCTGGTCGACCGCACCATGATCGACCTGTCGCTGGAGAATCCGGCGTTCCGGCCGGTGATCGAGAAGGCCCTGATCGGCAAACCGGAGGCCGTACTGCTGGTTGAATTCGCCGGCCAGGACCGGGATGCCCAGCTTGCCGCGTTGCGTCAGCTCAGCGAGTTGATGGGCGAGCTGGGGTTGCCGGGTTCGGTCGTCGACATGCCCGAGCCGGCCGAGCAGAAGGCGCTCTGGAATGTGCGCAAGGCGGGCCTGAACATCATGATGAGCATGAAGGGTGACGGCAAGCCGGTGTCCTTCATCGAGGACTGCGCGGTGCCCCTAGAGCACCTGGCCGAGTATACCGACAAGCTCACCGAGGTCTTCCACCGTTACGGCACCGAGGGTACCTGGTATGCCCATGCCAGCGTCGGCACCCTGCATGTGCGGCCGATCCTCGACATGCGTCGCGACGGCGCCGAGAAGATGCGCGAGATCGCCGAACAGGCCTCCGCCCTGGTGCGCGAGTACAAGGGGGCTTACTCCGGTGAGCACGGCGACGGCCTGTGCCGTGGCGAGTGGGTGGCCTGGCAGTTCGGTCCCACCGTCAATGACGCTTTCAAGGAGATCAAGCAACTCTTCGATCCAGAGAATCGCTTCAACCCCGGCAAGATCGTCGATACCCCGAAGATGGATGACCCTCGCTACTTCCGTTACCGCAAGGACTATAAAGCCATCCCGTTGACTCCTGTATTCGACTGGTCGGCGTGGAACGTCGAGCGCGATCCCCTGACCGGCGAGCAGAGCAAGCCCGGTACCGGCGGCGATGCCACCCATGGCCTGGCCATGGCGGTGGAGATGTGCAACAACAACGGCCATTGCCGCAAGTTCGATGCCGGCACCATGTGCCCGAGCTTTCGCATCACCAGGGAAGAGCGGCACCTGACCCGGGGGCGTGCCAATACCCTGCGCCTGGCGCTTACCGGTCAGCTGGGCGATCAGGGCCTGGCGAGCGACGACGTCAAGGACGCACTGGACCTCTGTGTGTCCTGCAAGGGCTGCAAGCGGGATTGTCCCACCGGCGTCGACATGGCCAAGTTCAAGATCGAGGCCCGGGCCGCCCGAGTGCGTGCCAAGGGTCTCTCCCTGCGTGATCGGATGGTCGGCGAAATGCCTCGCTATGCCCCCTGGGCCAGCCGATTTTCCGGCTTGCTGAGGGTGGCAGAGCGAGTGCCCTTCGTGTCGCGCCGGCTCAAGCGGGCATTGGGGTTGGCACCCGAGCGGGCCTTCCCCGCCTTCCATGGCAACTTCCTGGCCCAGTCCCGGCAGGGGCCGGCCCAGGCATCACGCGAGGTGCTACTGTTCGTCGATACCTTCACCAACTACATGGAGGGGGAGAACGCCAGGGCCGCCAAGCGTGTGCTCGAGGCCGCCGGGTATCGGGTTCATCTCAACGTGAAACAGGGCGAACGTCCGCTGTGTTGCGGGCGGACATATCTCTCCTCGGGGCAGTTCGAAAAGGCTAGGGCGGAGGCCCGGCGTAGCCTGGATGCCCTGATGCCCTTCGTGGAGCGCGGCGTGGCGATCGTCGGGCTCGAGCCTTCCTGCCTGTTGAGCATGCGCGACGAGTTCCTGCAATATGGTTTCGGTGACCAGGCCCGGGCATTGTCCGAATCCGCCTTCCTGTTCGAGGAATTCCTGGTCAAGGCGCGGGCAGCGGGGGAACTGCCCCTGGCACTCGGCTCCCTGGGTCACAAGCGAGCCTTGCTGCATGGACACTGTCATCAGAAAGCCTTCGACGCCGTCCGCCCGATCGAGCAGGTACTGGGCTGGATACCGGGGCTGGACGTCGAGACCATCGAATCCTCCTGCTGCGGCATGGCCGGGAGTTTCGGCTACGAGGCCGAGCACTACGAGGCGTCCATGAAGATGGCCGAGCTCTCGCTGCTTCCGGCGATCCGTAAGGGAGGGGATGACGTGTTGCTGATCGCCGACGGCACCAGTTGCCGCCACCAGATCAAGGATGGCACTGCCCGGGAGGCAATCCATGTGGCCCGCGTGCTGGAGATGGCGCTGGCAGAATGATGACCGACCCGCATCACCCAGGAGACAGCATGATCGATCTGCGCAGTGATACCGTCACTCGCCCCACCGACGCCATGCGCGAGGCCATGAGTCGGGCTCCGGTGGGTGATGATGTGTGGCGTGACGACCCGAGCGTCATCGCCTTCGAGTCGGCCGTGGCGGAGAGGGCGGCCAAGCCTGCGGCCCTGTTCTTCCCGTCCGGCACCCAGAGCAACCTGGCCGCGCTGATGGCGCACTGCCAGCGTGGAGACGAATATATCGTCGGCCAGCTGGCGCATACCTACCGTGATGAAGGTGGCGGTGCCGCGGTGCTGGGCAGCATCCAGTCTCAGCCCATCGAGCACGCCGAGGATGGCACCCTGCCGCTGGACCGAGTGGAGGCGGCGCTCAAGGTCGATGACGACATTCACCATGTCCGCACGCGACTGCTGGTGCTGGAGAATACCTTCCGCGGCAAGGTGATGCCTGCCGATTATCAGGTCGAGGCACTCGCCCTGGCGCGACGCCATGGCCTGGCGACTCACTTGGACGGGGCTCGGCTGTTCAACGCCGCCGTGGCCACCGAGAGTTCACTGGCGGCGCTCTGCGAAGGCTTTGACTCGGTGTCCCTGTGCTTTTCCAAGGGACTAGGTGCGCCGGTGGGCTCGGTGCTGGTGGGGGAGCCCTCACTGATTGCCAGTGCGCGGCGCTGGCGCAAGGTCCTGGGGGGCGGCATGCGCCAGGCCGGCATCCTGGCGGCGGGCTGCCACCATGCCCTGGAGCATCATGTGGCGCGCCTTGCGGAGGACCACCACCATGCGCGCCGGCTGGCCGAGGGACTGGACGGTATCGAGGAGGTCGGCGTTACCGGCTGCGACACCAACATGGTGTTCGTCACCTTCCCGGAAGCCGATTGCGTGGCACTGGATGATTTTCTCCGTGCCCGTGACATCCTGATGCCTGTGTCGCCACGCGCGCGACTGGTGACACACCTCGACGTATCGGAGCAGGATATCCAGGCGGTGGTCACCGCCATCGGGGTATTTTTTTCACGGCGGACTACCTGACGCCTCGAGCAGGCAGATGGGAAATCACACGGAGGAAGAGACGATGGCGATCTACAGGTATGGCGACAAGGTACCGGTCATCCATGAGGACGTCTATGTTGCCGAGACGGCCGATGTCATCGGTGACGTTATCCTGGAGCGAGGGGCCAGCGTCTGGTACCAGGCGGTCATTCGCGGCGACACCGACACCCTGACCGTCCGCGAAGGCAGCAACATCCAGG
>JAGXGN010000136.1 GCA_024636705.1 Halomonas sp. | reverse complement strand
GGGATTGTCCTTTATCAGGTTATCGACCCTGGGGCCCGACTCACTGGCCAAGGCCTCGGCACTCTGCCCCAGGGTGGTCAGGAGACGTTCGATGAAGGCGTCCCTGGGGCCTGGCACCAACTGGCCCGATTCATCGAGGGGCAGGGCGAGAAACCAGATCAGTGGATCGGGAGCGTCGGCGAGGCGAAACACCATCCCCAGTCGAGCCTCCCCGCGCCATGGGTAGGGCCAGGTGAGATGACCCGCCTCGAATTCCGCCAGGGTGTCTAGGGCGCAGGGTTCGACGCTTCGACCCAGATGATACAGGCGCACCTCGGCCCCGCTTCGCAGGAAGAAATCATGAAGGCTGTGGATCGGTCGCATGCTGTCTCCCGCTCGTGAAGCCTGCACTCTACCTTGGCAGCGCCGTGCTGTCAGCCACCCCCGCCTTGTCTGCCAGGGCGAGATTGATCAAGGATTGATCGATGGTCGTGATGCCCCATGACGTCTCGCTATCAGAGGTCTTTCCAGAGTTTATCCACAGGAACATTCAGCGTTTCTGTGAACGCTGTATCAGCTGTCCCGGGGACGCCGGGTGTGGCCAACAGCGGGCCCCAATGGGGATAATGGTGTAAGGCTGGAAGAGGAGACGAAATGAACATCCACGAGGCACTCGACGATGCGTTGCGGGACCTGGAAACGACCATGGAGGCGGCTGGCCTCTGGCACATGGCGCCACCGCCGCCCGACGCCTATGACAGTGTGGCGCCGTTTTGCGTGGATACCATGGCACTTCCCCAGTGGCTGCGCTTCGTCTTGATCGCTCGGCTCGATGCACTGGTGGAGGCGCGCGGATCGATGCCGGACAAGTGTGAGGTCGCACCAGCGGTGGAGGCCTACCTCGCTCAGGCAAGCGTTGCGGCCAGTGAGCGTCGCCTGCTGATCCAGGCGGTCGAGGAAATCGATCGCCTGGTTACCGAGAATTAGCCGGAGAGGTGGCCCCGTCATGCCCTGCGCTCCGGCAAGGCATCAGGTGTCGCGGGTATCGCGCATACCAATGTCGTCCTCGTGTCGGGAGACAGGGTAGAGGCGGTAACCGGGCTCGATGAGGCCGCCTTGGTCAGGCTGGGGCTTTCCCGGCAGGGGTCGCGCTGAGACTTTGGGGATCATTGAAATGGCCACCACCCATATGGGTGGTGGCCAGGAATTAACAGTGCCGGCCCGAAAGGGCCGGCGAGTCTATTCGGCCGTCGCCAGCAGGCTGGCGTTACCGCCCGCGGCGGTGGTGTCGATGCACAGATGGCGTTCCACCACGTAGCGTTCCGGCGAGATGGTCTGGGTCTCGAGCGACACGACGGCACCGTCGCGCTTGGCGAGCGCGATGCGCAGTTCACGGGTCCAATCGCTGTCGCCGGCCGCTGAGACGGTATCGATACCCCTGACCGCGGCCAGGGTGTCGGCCTCGATGCTGCCGTCGAGCCCGGCAGCGGGTGCCCCGGCATCGATCAGCGGCTTTACGGCCTGCACCGCCCCCCGGGCGACGAGCACTGCCGGAGAGCCCGCACCGAGCGCTTGCACCGCCTGGGCGACGGCGATATCCAGGGTCGGCCCGAGGCAGAGGGCTGGGCCCTTCGGATACATCACCAAGCGGTTGCTTTCCCCCGTCGGCCCTGGCAGCGTCTGCGGCATCATGTCCACGGCTGCCGTTTCGGTGAGCGCCTTGCGGACCACCCCACCCTTGCCGGAGAGTGCCTTGCGTAGCACCTCGACCCGATCGCGACGCGCTGCCCAGTTGCGCGCATCCAGCCCGTCGAGGGCCGACTGGAGGTCCTTGAGTGTCACGGCTTTCCCGTTCGGCGCCTCGTGACGCTCCGCGGCTGCGGTGCGGCGGAAGCGGGTGACATAGAGCGGGCCGCCGGCCTTGGGCCCGGTGCCCGACAGGCCTTCGCCCCCGAACGGCTGGGAGCCGACGATGGCACCGATCTGGTTGCGGTTGACGTAGACGTTGCCGACGTGGATCCGCTCGACGATCTGCTGCACGCGATCGTCGATCCGGGTATGCAGGCCGAAGGTCAGTCCGTAGCCCCGGTCGTTGATCGCATCGACCACCTCGTCGATCTCGCGCGCCTTGAAGGTCGCCACGTGCAGCACCGGCCCGAAGATCTCGCGCTCGAGATCCTCGATGCCGCCGACCTCGACCACCGCCGGGGTGACGAAGGTGCCCTCCTTGGGCGCGGGCAGCGTCTTGAGCAGCCGGCCGGCCTTGTTGGCCGCCGCCACGTAGGCGGTGATATCGGCCTGGGCCTCGGCGTCGATCACCGGCGAGACGTCGGTGTCGGTGTTCCAGGGGTCGCCGATCACCAGCGCGTCCATGGCGCCGTCGAGCATGGTCAAGAGCCGCTCGCGGGCCTCCTCCTGGACATACAGCATCCTGAGCGCCGAACACCGCTGGCCGGCCGACTGGAAGGACGAGATCAGGATGTCGCGCACCGCCTGCTCGGTCAGCGCGCTGGAGTCCACGATCATGGCGTTGAGCCCGCCGGTCTCGGCGATCAGCACCGCATCCGGCCCGGCGTTCTGGGCGAGTGCCTTGTGGATGATCTGCGCCACCTCGGTGGAGCCGGTGAAGCAGACGCCGGCGATCCGCGGATCGCTGGTCAGCGGGCCACCCACCGTCGGCCCGTCGCCGGGCAGCAGCTGCAGCGCCGCCTCGGGCAGGCCGGCCTCGCGCATCAGCTCGACGGCCCGGGCGGCGATCAGCGGGGTCTGCTCGGCGGGCTTGGCGAGCACCGCGTTGCCGGCCCCCAGCGCCGCGGCGATCTGGCCGGTGAAGATGGCCAGCGGAAAGTTCCAGGGGCTGATGCAGACGAAGATGCCGCGGGCATTGCCGGGCTCTTCCGCCTCCAGCCGCTCGCCCTCGTTGGCGTAGTAGCGCAGGAAGTCCACCGCCTCGCGGACCTCGGCGATGCCGTCGAACATCATCTTGCCGGCCTCGCGGGTGGTGATCACGGTCAGCTCGGCGATGTGCTCCTCGTAGAGGTCGGCGATGCGGCGCAGCACCTCGGCGCGCTCGGCCGCCGGCCGTGCCGACCAGTCGCGGTAGCCCGCCTCGGCGGCGTCCAGCGCGGCCGACACCTCCTCCTTGGTCGCCTCATGCACCTGGCCGACCACGCGGGTGGTGTCGGCGGGGCAGAGCGCATCACGCGCTTCCCCTTGGGGCACCGGGCTGCCGGCGAGCATCGGCCCGGCCGTCCAGGTCGTGTCGGCGAAGGCCTCGCGGGCCGAGATCAGCGGCAGGATCGAGGCCGGCTCGTTGATCCGGTAGCCCCGGGAGTTCCTGCGCTCGGGGGCGAACAGCTCGCCGGGCTGGCGGATCGACGGGCTGGCGATGGTATCGCCCAGGCGCTGCATCTCGGCCACCGGATCCTTGGAGACCTCGCTCGGCGGGATGGTGTCGTCCACCACCTGGTTGACGAACGAGGAGTTCGCGCCGTTCTCCAGCAGGCGGCGCACCAGGTAGGCCAGCAAGTCACGGTGCGCGCCGACCGGGGCGTAGAGACGGCAATGCGTGCCCTCCGACTGCTTGACGATCTGATGCAGCGATTCGCCCATGCCATGCAAGCGCTGGAACTCGTAGCTCGCCTTGTCGTCGCCGGCCATGGCGATGATGGCGGCGCAGGTGTGGGCATTGTGGGTCGCGAACTGCGGATAGATGCGGTCGCGCCGGTCGAGCAGCATCTGCGCGCAGGCCATGTAGCTGACGTCGGTGTTGACCTTGCGGGTGAAGACCGGGAAGGTCTCGACGCCCATCTCCTGGGCCAGCTTGATCTCGGTGTCCCAGTAGGCGCCCTTGACCAGCCGCACCATGATCTTGCGGTCGAACCGCTCGGCGAGCTCGTAGAGCGATTCGATCATCGGCGCGGCGCGGCGCCCGTAAGCCTGGACCACGACCCCGAAGCCGTCCCATCCGTCGAGGCTGGGGTCAGACATCAGTGCCTCGATCACGTCGAGCGACAGATCCAGCCGGTCCTGCTCCTCGGCGTCGATGTTGAAGCCGATATTGGCCTTGGCTGCCTGCTGCACCAACTCCTTTGCTCGCGTCACGAGTTCCGCCATCACCGTGTCGCGGTGGGTGTATTCATAACGCGGATGCAATGCCGAGAGTTTCACCGAGATGCCAGGGCTTCCGCGCACGTCGCCCTTGGCCTGCTTGGCGATGGCGCTGATCGCCTTGGCGTAGGCCTCGTGATAGCGCAGCGCGTCGTCGTCGGTGCGCGCCGCCTCGCCCAGCATGTCGTAGGAGTAGGTGTAGCCCTGCTTTTCGAGCTCGCGGGCGTTCTTCATGCCCTCCTCGATGGTCTGGCCGAGCACGAACTGGCGGCCGAGGATCTTCATCGACTGGCCCACCGCCGTGCGCACCACCGGCTCGCCCATGCGCCTCACCAGGCCGCGCAGCGCGCGCACCGGCCCCTTGGGATCGTCGTCGAGCACCTTGCCGGTCAGCATCAGCGCCCAGGTCGAGGCGTTGACCATCGACGAGGAGGACTTACCGAGGTGCGCGCCCCAGTCGGAGGGCTCGATCTTGTCGTGGATCAGGTCGTCGATGGTTTCCGCATCGGGCACACGCAGCAGCGCTTCTGCCAGGCACATGAGGCCGACGCCCTCGGCGGTGGAAAGCCCGTACTCGGCCAGGAAGGCCTCCATCATCGAAGGTGACTTTTCCTTGCGCACACGCTCCACGTATTTGGCGCCGACGGCGGCCACCTTGCGGCGGTCGTCCTCGGACAGCTTGATACGCTCGACGAGCCCGCGCAGCACATCTGCCTCGTTGGCGTCGTAGTTGGCGCGGATGCGTGAACGCAGATCGCTCATGTCACCCTGAAGATGAAGGTTAGCTTCGTTCATGCTCGATCTCTCCTGATACCCGACACGAAGCATCGATGCGTCGGCTGGATGTTGTCTTTCTTGTCGAAAGATAATTATAGCTTATCTTACACAAACCCCGAAAGTGTGCTGACCTTGGGTTGCCTGTGGCGATGAAATGTGCATTGCGATGGACATGCAGGACTAGCAGCCGTTGAAACGACCTCCACCTTTGATTAGGTCTTTTCTTCATGCCATATGCCTCATGCGAATACTGGTGCAGGTAATTGGCGCCAGGACATGGGCGCCAGGACATGGGCGCCAGGTAGGGCATTACTGGCCATCAGGCGAGGAATCGTCTTGACTGGAAGGAATCGACAAGGAGAGCGGCCATGATGATCGAGTCACCTCAACGCCTGCCGGGTGCCCCTTTGGTTGCCATGCTGGTGGCGGCAGTCTTGGCGATTTGGCTGCTGGTGCAACCCGGACTCCTGCAGGCGCTATCCCTGCCCTGGCGACTGCCGCTGATTGTGCTGGGTGTATGGGCCCTGGGATCGGCCTTCATGCAGGGAATGGGACTCCAGGCGCGAGCTGGTTGGTTCCGGCGAGCGACATCGCCGCCCTGGAGTCACGGGGCCCTCTTGAGCTTTACCCTGGTGATCCTGGTACGCGCCTGGATGGTCTGACGTCCCTGTGTCCGGCCAACGAAAGAAGCCGCCCGTGAGGGCGGCTTCGTGGTACCAGTGGGTCGGGGTTGCCCCCGACTGTCAGGCGTTATTGATGTTGTCGAACTCGGCGGTAATCTCGTCATTCGGCTCGGCTGTGGCAAGGCTTGCCACGACGATGGCGATGTAGGCCAGGATGACGCCGGGGACGATCTCGTAGAGATCGAAGATCCCGCCGGACATCTCGGCCCAGACGACGACAGTTACGCCGCCTACCACGATGCCTGCCAGCGCACCCGCGGTATTCATGCGACGCCAGAACAGGGCCATTATCAGGGCGGGGCCGAAGGCAGCGCCGAAGCCGGCCCAGGCATAGGAGACCAGACCCAGAACGGTCGAATCAGGGTTCATGGCCAGCAGGTAGGCGATAACGGCGATGCCGATGACGGCGAAGCGGCCGACCCAGACCAGCTCGTTCTGACCGGCATCCTTGCGCAAGATGGCCTTGTAGAAGTCATCGGTCAGCGCGGAGGACGACACCAGCAACTGCGAGTCAGCGGTGGACATGACCGCGGCAAGGATGGCGGCCAGGAGCACACCCGCAATGACGGGATGGAAGATGGCGTTGACCATCACCATGAAGATGGTTTCACCGTCGCCCAGATCGCGCGTCATGTAGACGGTCCCGAGGATACCGACGGCCATGGCCGCCACCAGGCACAGGCCTGACCAGGTCACGGCGATGCGGCGTGCCTTGGGGATGTCATCGGCGCTACGAATACCGGCGAAACGGGCCAGGATGTGTGGTTGGCCGAAATAGCCAAGCCCCCAGGCCAGTGAGCTGATGATACCGATGGCGGTGAGTGTTTCGCCGTTCGAGGCATCCACGAACCAGCTGAGCATATCCGGGTTTTCGGCCAGTATCTGGCTGCCGCTGGCACCAATGCCTCCCAGTTCCGTCATCGCGATGATCGGTACGATGAGCAGTGCAACGACCATCATCAGGCCCTGGATCAGGTCAGTCCAGGAGACCGCCAGGAAGCCGCCGAAGAAGGTGTAAGAAATGATCGCAATGGTTCCGATCGTCACCGCCACGATGTAGTCGAAGCCGAAGACGGTCTCGAACAGCTTGCCGCCGGCAACCAGGCCGGAACTGGTGTAGAAGAGGAAGAACATCAGGATGAAGATCGCCGAGACCACCCGCAGCACATGGGACTTGTCGCGGAAGCGGTTGGCGAAGAATTCCGGCAGCGTAAGGGAATCCCCGGACGTGAAACTGTAGACGCGCAGTCGGCGGGCCACGATGAGCCAGTTCAACCAGGTGCCGACCAGTAGACCGACAGCGATCCAGCTGGCGGACAGGCCGCTGAGGTAGGCGGCGCCGGGCAGGCCGAGCAGCAGCCAGCCCGACATGTCCGAGGCACCGGCGGAGATTGCCGAGGTCCAGGGGCCCAGGGAGCGGCCGCCGAGGATGTAATCGGAGAGGTTGGTGGTTCGCTTATAGGCGACGACACCGATACCCAGCATCAGGAGCAGGTATGCCGCGAAGGTAAAGGCAATGCCCAAGTTGTTTTCGACCATGTCGAGAGTTCCTTGCAAGTTGTAGTTAGTTCGAACGAGCGGGGGTCACTCGTCTCCCAGCGCGAGCAGTGACGCATTTCGGCCCCTCGATCTCGAATTCGGCCTGCCCCTTCAGCCCGATCACGATCTGATGAAAATCATGGGAGTGATGATGGGTGGCGGTGTCGAGGGGAATCTGTCGGATCGCACTCGTCATGGGACGCTCCCGTCCGGGTGAATCTTCATGACATCATATCGTTTCGTGGTGGGATTCAACGTTCATTACTCGTTTTGCTTCCTCTCCGCGAGGGAGGTGTGGGCCGCCAGATGGGCTCGCAGGGCGGACAGCTCCTCATGACCGGTCTCGTCCAGGAGGGTGCCACCTTGTTTCAGGCGCCAGTGACGACCGTGTTCGTCCATCAGGCGGTGGGCACGCCGGCGGATACCATCGAGGTAGTCATCGTGGCGTATCGGGTAGCCGATGACAGTAATCCACTCCGTCTCGTCGAGCTGGTCGTTCAATGCCTTGTCGAAGAGTTCGATGAGGTGCCTGGGCTCGGTACGATAACGTGGAGTGCCCGAGTAGAGTAGGATGGCCAGCACGCCCCCGAAGACCACTATGCAGACGGCAAAAACAAGCAGGAACAGCGCCATGATGGATCCTCCGGGCTGTCGGTCTTCTGTCTACCCCGGCAGTTCGGTGCTCGTGACAGGATTTTTACGAGGCACGGGTGCAGGAGGCAATTGGAGCGGGTGAAGGGAATCGAACCCTCGTCTTAAGCTTGGGAAGCTTCTGCTCTGCCATTGAGCTACACCCGCAGACAGTTTCCATCGTAATTCCAGTCACTTGCCCTTGCAAGCAGTCGGTCGAGTCCCTTGGATTGCTATCCCCGACAGGCGTTGCGTGGCTGTGTCCCTGTGGCGTTGCAAAAAAATTACCTGATTACGCATGTTGGTCAGCTATTGTGTCCGCTTGGAGCTATACTGGAATCATATGGACAGTCAAGGAGATAGTGCCATGGCTTGCAATCCCATCCAGTTCCAGGTCGGCCTGTCATTGCCGGCGTTCCTTGAGCAGTACGGTACCGAAGCGCAGTGCCGGGCGGTCCTCTTCCAGCATCGCTGGCCCCAGGGG
>JAGXGN010000135.1 GCA_024636705.1 Halomonas sp. | reverse complement strand
GTGACGCCGAGGATGCCGATCATCACCGCCCCGGTGACCTTGAGATAGGCCAGGGCAGTGATCACGAAGAAACCCAGCAGCGCATAGAGGGCAGGCGGCTGGGAGAGATCTCCGAGGGCCACGAAGGTCGCGGGGTTGGCGACGACAATACCGGCATTCTTGAGCGCGATCATCGCCAGGAAGAGGCCGATCCCTGCGGCGATCCCCAGTCTCAACGACAGCGGTATCGAATTGATGATCCACTCGCGGATCTTGAAGATACTCAGCAGGAAGAAGATGAAGCCCGAGAAGAAGACGGCACCCAGGGCCGCTTCCCAGGTATGTCCCATCCCCAGCACGACACCGTAGGTAAAGAAGGCATTGAGCCCCATGCCCGGAGCCTGGGCAATAGGATAATTGGCCCAGAGCCCCATGATCAGGCAGCCCACCGCCGCGGCCAGGCAGGTGGCGACGAAGACGGCGCCATAGTCCATGCCCGCTTCGGAAAGGATGCTGGGATTGACGAAGATGATGTAGGCCATGGTCAGGTAGGTGGTGATCCCGGCGATGACCTCGGTCTTCACGGTGGTATCGTGTTCGTCGAGCTTGAACTGGTTTTCGATCAGGCGTTTCAGCATGGATGTCGGTCCTGCGCGCGATGTCGTGGCGTCCGGGGGCGATGAAAGCTGGCCATGGTACCCAAAGCCTCTGCCTCTTGCGAGACGTCAGAGGCCTCGCGTTTCCAGTACCCGCTCCACCGTCTCGACGATGGCCTGGGTCTGGGGGTCGACCTCGATATTGACCCGGTCACCCGGGACACGGTCGTCCAGGGTCGTGCGCGCAAGGGTCTCGGGGATCAGGTTCACACAGAACCGGGGGGCTGTGTCGCCCGTCGGGGAGCGGACCTCACCGATGGTCAGGCTGATGCCGTCTACACCGATGTAGCCCTTTTCGAACAGGAAACGCCCCATCTCTCGCGGCACCTCGAACCAGAGGCGTCGGTTATTGGGAGCCGCATCGAGCTCGACGAGCTCAGCAGCGCAGATGACGTGTCCCGACATGGCATGGCCACCGATTTCGTCGCCGAAACGCGCCGCTCGCTCGATATTGACGCGACTGCCCACCTTCAATGCACCGAGGTTGGTCACGCGAAGGGTCTCGCGCATCAGGTCGAAGCTGACGCGCTCCCCTTCGATGGCGGTTACCGTCAGGCAGACACCGTTGTGGGCAACCGAGGCCCCCAGCGCCAACCCTTCGCGCAGCGCAGCCGGCAGTGACAGTACATGTGTCCGAAAGGCCTCCGCCTCGTGGATGGCCACCACCTCGGCGGTGCCCTGTACGATGCCTGTGAACATGAATTCCCCTCGTGCTGGCCGACGGCGATCGGGCCGAAAAAAAGAGGGCCAGTCTAGGAAACCGCAGCGAAGACGTCCATGGCGGCTATACCTTCTTCTACCCGATCGGCGCCTACTCCGAGAAGTACGACAGCATCGAAGCGCTCCCGGACGGGGCCACTATCGCCCTGCCCAACGACCCCTCCAACGAGGGTCGGGCACTGATCCTAATGCACAACGAAGGGCTGATCACCCTCGAGGATACGGAGTTTCTGGTAGACACACCGCTGGAGATCGCCGAGAACCCGCACGACTTCGACTTCCGCGAGAACGAGACTGCCCCGCGTGGTGCGTGACGGTGACGAGGATCACCTCTGGGGGTACTCAGCCTGGACAGCCCGCTATGCTGGCGATTCAGTGCCTATGACCAGGCAGGCATCGAGGCACTGGTAGCGATTCGTGGAGAAAACGGATCCTGGAGGAGGAATGGGGGGAAAAGCGAAAGCGGATCAAGGCGAATGCCGGGCGGACTGACGACTGCCGACAATGATTACTTGCTTTGCAGCTCCTGCACCTTCCTGACCCGATCGTCCATGCCGTGATCATCACCAGTATAGGTGGCGATCTTCAGCGTGGTGTTGATCTGCGCCACTCCCCGCTCGTGCAGCGCCTCGTGACAACGCTTCACCACCGAGGTGACCTCCTCCCAGGAACCCTCCACATTGGTGCCATGGGCATGAAGCCGATATTTCAGACCGGCATCCTGAAAGATGTCCTCGCAGATGGCAATGTGGGATGCCATGGAGGCTCCCTCACCCACGGGAATGACAGCCACATCCGCAATCACATGCATGGTTTTCGTCCTCCTCTAATCGTATGGCCGAGGTGTTGCAGGCACGTGGATTGACCTGCCCGACTCAGAAATACATCAGGAACCAACGCGCGGCGTGTTCCTGTACCTCCTCCAGTTTGCCGGGCTCCTCGAAGAGATGGGTGGCGCCGGGGACCACCATCAATTCGCAGTTGCCGGGGATCCTCCTCTGCGCCTCCTTGTTGAGATTGATCACCTGCTCGTCGCGACCTCCGACCAGCAGCAGTGTCGGTGCCTTGACGGAGGCGAGGTGATCTCCTGCCAGGTCAGGTCTGCCGCCTCGCGAGACGACAGAGTGGACATGATAGGGTCGCTCTGCGGCGGCACCGGTACTGGAACCGAAGAGACCGATTTGCAGGTTCCGAGTCTCCTCGGCCCGACCTATCCAGTCCACCGCACCTATCATGCGCCGACCGATAAGGTCGATATCGAAACGCAACTCCCGGGTCCGTTCGTCGATCCCGTTCTCCTCCAGCGTCAGGAGGTCGAAAAGCAAGGTAGCCATCCCCTGTTCCGCCAGGTAGCCGGCGACCTGCTGGTTGCGCTTGCTGAACCGGCTACTGCCGCTGCCATGAGCGAAAACGACGATGCCGGCGGAATCCTCCGGAAGGATCAGGTCCCCCTCAAGGGCGGCATCGTCCAGTTCGAGAGAAAAAGGTTGACAAGAAAATGCCATGGGTGCGACTCCTGTCTCGGGATGAGAGATAGTCTGCATCAACAGCACCTATCTCCCTCCCGATTCATCCTGCCCCGCCCTTCCCGGCGGGAACCGGCAAGCCCAGGACACCTCTATGCATAGTGCCTGGCACAGGCGACGAGTTCCCTAGCCAGGCTATCATCCTGGCAATGGTCGGCAACATCGCCGATGGTAATGATCCCCACCAAGTCCTTATCAGTGGCGTTATTGAGCACTAAGGAGGCGCTGAACCTGCTGTTCCTGCATGTTCTTGAGCACGACGGTCAACTCATCATCCTCGAAGGTGTAAAGTGGCTTGTCAGAGGCGATATCCAGTGCCTTGCCGGCCGGATCCTTGCCTTCGGCGATGCCACGGACGACGATATCGCGGTCAGTGACGACACCTGCCACCTTGTCATTCCTGACCAGAGGCTCGAAACCAGAATTGCTGTCACGCATCGCTTCGGCGACGTCACGAATCGACACATCGGCATCCAGATGCTCGGGGCGCGTGGTCATTACCTCTTTCGCTTTCATGGCAAACCTCCTGGGCAATGAGGACATTACGGCCTCAATTCGAGATCCCAGCATCAAGATGGAACATCTCGATCTGGCCCTAATGTTCACTAATAAGGCTAGTTCGACAAACAGGAAGTTACAAACCGGTAGACAACGAATCGCCGCGAGGGACTGGGCAAGACGAGACAAGATGGATCGACAGGCCCATGCCATTTCATCAATGTCCTTTATTCGAGATACCCTGTTTTAATATCACTTGATATAACGCTGGGTCAGACGATCCGACTTCGACGAATCTCGAGCCAGGCATTATCTTCTCGATGCGATTCCTTGATAACCACCATACCTCGATAGCCAACAAGGAGCCAGACATGGCCACTCCCTACGCAGACCGGCACCAGGCCGGAAACGTTCTGGCAGAAGAGCTGAAAAGCTACGCTAACGAGTCGCAGGTCATCGTGCTGGCCCTCCCCCGCGGCGGTGTTCCGGTGGGTGCCAGGATTGCCGAGGCCTTGGGTGCCCCCCTAGACGTGATCCTGGTGCGCAAGCTCGGCCTGCCCGGGAACGAGGAACTTGCCATGGGCGCCATCGCTACCGGCAATGCTCGTGTCATGAACGATGATGTAGTGCGCTTCGAGAGAGTTTCCGAAAGCACCATCGAGCGCGTGATCGAAAAGGAGAGAAAGGAACTCGAGCGACGCGAGAAAAACTACCGGGGAGATCGTCCGCTCCCCGATCTCGAGGGACACACGGTGATCCTGGTCGACGACGGCCTGGCCACGGGCGCCACCATGCAAGCGGCGATCCAGGTGGTTCGCCAGCAGTTGCCTAAAAAGATCGTGATGGCCGTGCCGGTCGCGCCTCGCGATACCCTGGAGAAGATACGCGAAGAGGCCGACGAGGTCGTCTGTCCCTCCGTACCTTCCTCCTTCATGGGGATCGGCCAATGGTACCAGGATTTTGGACAGACCAGCGACCGGGAGGTCAAGGACCTGCTGGAACAGGCCCGTCGCTGACGCCGACGAAGGGAGGCAGCGCCTTGGGCTCGGCAACGACAGAAAAAAGATCGCCCCTGCAGCGGAACTACAGGGGCGATCGCATATGGTAGGACCAAGCGGATTTGAACCGCTGACCTCCACGATGTCAACGTGGCGCTCTAACCAACTGAGCTATGGTCCTGGAAACCGGGATTATCGTCACTGGTAGGACCAGGCGGATTTGAACCGCCGACCTCCACGATGTCAACGTGGCGCTCTAACCAACTGAGCTATGGTCCTGTAACACGGGTCCGGCAACATGCATTTCGGACTTTCAGGTCCCTACAACGAAGACGCATTTTACCCACTCGCCATCCGAATGCAAGCCCGGCTTATTCCATGGGGATCAGGTGGTTGGGGCTTCAGTGCAGCGGGACAAGCCCTTCCCTTGTCTCGTGGCCGTGATTCAGGAGGTAAACATTGCCTCACGCGCACAAAAGATCAGCAAAAGTTCGTTTTTGGAATATAATGTTCACAACCAATCATTCATTGTCCTCCGATAGATCGCAACCGACTGTCCGAAGCGAGACTGCGTCATCTGACTTTCGGTAGGCGAGAAAAGCGAACGACGATACCGCGGCACCCGCTATACCCGCGTGCAAATGGAGCCAGAAATGAACCAACAGCAGCGACAGGACGCCATCGTCGAATTGGTCAGGCATCAAGGCTATGCCAGTATCGAGCAGCTCACCGAACATTTCACGGTGACACCCCAGACCATACGGCGAGACCTCAACGCCCTGTCGGCTGAGGGGTTGATTCGACGGGTACATGGCGGTGCCGGACTGGAATCCAGTACCGTCAATACGGCCTACAGTACCCGCAAGACGCTCAACCTCGAGGCCAAGCAAAGTATCGCTGCCCTCCTCGCCCGGCACATCCCCAATCATGCCTCCCTGTTCATCAACATCGGTACCAGCAACGAGATCATTGCCGAGGCCCTGCTCGATCATCAGGGGCTGGAGATCATTACCAACAATCTCAATGTGGCGGCGATTCTTCAGCACAAGGACGACTTCAACGTCATCATCGCCGGAGGGGAGGTGCGGTCCAGGGACGGCGGCATCATCGGTGAAGCTACCATCGATTTCATCAACCAGTTCAAGGTGGATTACGGCATCATTGGTATCAGCGGCATCGACGAAGACGGTTCGCTGCTGGAATTCGACTACCAGGAGGTGCGCGTCGCCCAGGCCATCATTCGCAACTCGCGGCAGGTCCTGCTCGCCGCCGACCATTCGAAGTTCCACCGCAATCCCGTGGTGCGACAGGGCAATATCACCCAGATCGATGCCCTCTTCACCGACCGAGCCCCTCCCGACAACGTGGCACGCCTGATCGAACTGCATGGCATCGAATTGCACATTGCCTGATGGCACATGGCCTGAAAGTCCCGAGGTGACAAGACAGGACGCACAAACCGCCGGCCCTGTCTCTTGGCATCACCCTGGAATCCCGCCTCGAGTCAGGGCGGCGGGGTCGAGAAGACGCTCCAGCTCCTCGCGAGCCATCCCCGTCTCTTCCTCTGCCACTTCGATGATCGGACGCCCCGCCTCGTAAGCCTGCTTGGCGATCGCCGCCGCCCTGTCGTACCCGATCACCGAATTCAGGGCCGTCACCAGAATGGGGTTACGCGCCAAAGGCACCGACAACTGCTCCTCGCGCACCTTGAACGTCGCAATCGCCCGGTCGGCCAGCAGCCAGGCGGTAGTGGTCATCAAGCCGATGGCGGTGAGCAGGTTGCTGGCAATCAGCGGCAGCATGACGTTGAGCTGAAAGTTACCGCTCTGGCCCGCCACCGTCACTGCCGCATCCAGGCCGATCACCTGGGCCGCCGCCTGGGCCGCCGACTCGGGAATCACCGGATTGACCTTGCCCGGCATGATAGAGCTGCCCGGCTGCAGGGCTTCCAGCTCGATCTCACCCAGCCCCGCCAGGGGGCCCGAATTCATCCATCGCAGGTCGTTGGCTATCTTCATGATCACGCAGGCCATGCCCTTGAGTTGCCCGGAGAGTTCCACGGCGGCGTCCTGGGATCCCAGGCTGGCAAAGAAGCTGTCGTTAGGCACCAGGACCAGGCCGGTCTGTTCGCCGAGGTCTCGCGCCATGCGAGCGGCGAACTCGACAGGCGCGTTGATGCCGGTCCCTACCGCCGTTCCGCCCTGGGCCAGCCGGCACAACCTCACCATGACGCTGTCGAAACGCTCGATGGCCTGCCCTACCTGACTCGACCAACCGCCCAGTTCCTGGCTCATGCGCAGTGGCATGGCATCCATGAGATGGGTACGCCCCGTCTTGACCACCCCATCGAGTTCGACGGCGCGGGCATCGATGGTCTGGCGCAGATGAACCAGCGCCGGTCGCAGACGCGACTGGACAGCCAGGGCTGCCGAGAGGTGAATGGCGGTGGGGATGACGTCGTTACTCGATTGCCCCATGTTCACGTGGTCATTGGGTCCCACCGGGAGGTCATCGCGGCTCGCCAGCCTGGCAATGACCTCGTTGACATTCATGTTGCTGGAGGTCCCGGAACCCGTCTGGAAGACATCCACGGGAAACTGATCATCATGGTGACCGGCGATGACCGACTCGGCCGCGGCGGCAATCGCCGCCGCCCGGTCACCATCGAGCAGACCGAGCTGCGCATTGACGCGAGCGGCCGCAAGCTTGATGCGGGCAACGGCCTGGATGAAGGCCGTCGGTAAGCGCTGCCCCGACACCGGGAAATTGTTCACAGCACGTTGTGTCTGGGCACCATAAAGAGCCGCGGCGGGGACCTCGAGTTCGCCCATACTGTCGTGTTCGATACGATGTTCACTCATTGAAGGCTCCTTGGTAGTGATGCAGGGACGTCTCTTCACCATGGTCCGCCATAGCGACTGAGGCAAGGATACGCAAGCACCAGAATTCGACCATTCGAGATATCGCATTGCACAAATCACTTTGCTATTGTGCGCCGCAGCAACGACATCAAAGGCATCAAGAGATCACGAGGCGTTGATCTTTATTAAATGTATGAAAAAGGCCGCCGATCCACGATCAACGACCTTTTTGTGCTACCCTTTCAAGGACAGGGTAGTCAACGGCCTCCGTAGGCCGTCATATAGGATGCCAGGTTACCTGGATAGGGAGATTCATCATGAAAGGCATCGTAGCGATTGCACTACTCGGCATCATTCTGACCGGCTGCCAGGGCATGGCGCCTATGACAACGACTCAGCGATTGCCGCCGGACGACATCGAGATCATCGATATCGAACCCCGGGAGCAACCCATCCAGGAGGCACCACCGGCTCGAGGACGAATCAGTCGACAGGTCGCCTTCCCCGTCGACGAGTACGCGGAACTGGAGAAGACCGGCAGCGCCGTCATCAGCGGCCGCCTGACCCTGAGCGGAACCCCGATGGCGAACCGTCCAGTCTCGGTCGCCCCCGTGACCACCTACTCCGCCGAGGCTGCCGAACAGGCCCTTGCCGGGAGAGCCGTGGAACCCGCCGATCCACGTGCTCGTGAATACACCCATACGACTTACACCAACAGCAACGGCTACTACCGCATCGGTGGCCTGCCCTCGGGTGAATTCTATGTCTCGGGCAGCGGCCAGGACCCCGTCTCCGGCGAGACCGGGGTCGTCATTCGGCAGGTGCGCCTGAGCAACGGCCAGTCGCTGGAGGTCGATCTTTCACGCTGAACCCTCGCTGGGCTCGATGCTATCTGAAAGTCTAGCTCACACGACTACCAGCCGAGCACCTGCTTGACGAAGGGAATGGTCAGCTTACGCTGGGCTGACATTGACGCACGATCCAGGACCTCCAAGGTATCGAAAAGCGCATCCATGCGGCGTGGCCCACGATGCAGGATATAGCGGGCCACCTCGCCGGAAAGCTGCAGGCCTCGAGCACGCGCACGTAGCTGCAGGGCCGCTAAGCGGTGGGTATCGTCCAGGGAACGCAGGTGATAGGTGGTACCCCAGCAGAGTCGCGAGGCCAGGTCCGGCAACATCACCTCGAGCTGCCGGGGAGCGACATCGGCGGCCACTACCAGTCGCCTGCCGGCATCCCGCAATCGATTGAACGCGTGGAAGAGCGCCTCCTCCCAGCGGCGCCTCCCCAGGACCCGTTCCAGATCGTCGATGGCCACCAGATCGAGGCGTTCGATGTCCTCGAGCATCAGCGGTGGAAAATGGCCGAGATCGTCGAGCGGTAGGTAGAGGGCACGGTAGCCACGGTCGGTGGCTGCATGGCAGGCCGCCTGCAGCAGATGACTGCGCCCGATGCCCGGCTGGCCCCAGAGATAGAGGAAGGGATCGCCCTCCTCGTCCAGCTGGTGCTCAAGCCGATCGACCAGGGCAGCATTGGGGCCACCGAGGAAGTTGGCGAAAGTGGCATCATCACGCAGCCCCACCCCCAGGGGTAACTGCGCAGGCGCTCGGTTCATGACGACTCCTCGCGGCCAGGGTGATTACCAGCGTCATAGAGGGTGCTGTTCTTGTAGTTCATGTGCAGGTATCGCAACACCACCATGACCATGGCCGCCAGGGGGAGTGCCAGCAATACCCCGGTGAAGCCGAACAGCTGGCCACCGGCCAGTACGGCAAAGATCACCGCCACGGGGTGCAGACCGATCTTATCACCGAGCAACTTGGGCTGGAGCACGACACTCTCGATGACCTGTCCTAACGCGAATACCGCCGCGACACCCAGCAGGATCAGCCAGTCGCCGAACTGAAAGAAGGCCACCACCCCGGCCACCGAAATACCCACGATGACCCCGAGATAGGGCACGATACTGGCAAGGCCGGCAAGCAGGCCGATCAGCAGGCCGAAGCGCACGCCGAGCAGGGTCAGTCCCACCGCATAGATCACGCCCAGGCAGAACATGACGATCAGCTGGCCACGCAGGAAGGCGGACAATACCTCATCGCATTCACCGGCAAGGCGCACCACGGCGGGTTCCCAGCTTCGCGGAAGGGAGCCGCGCAGCTTGGCAACGATGATGTCCCAGTCCAGCAGCAGATAGAAGGTGACCACCGGGATCAACGCCAGGTTGCCGATCAAGGCGACCAGTGCCAGCCCCGAGCGCGAGGCCTGGGCCAGCAGGCCGGCGGCTAAGGTGCCGGTCTGCCTCCAGTTGTCGACGATCGCCTGGCGCATCTGGTCGAAATCGGTACTCAGGTCCATTCCAGTAAGCGACTGGATACGCGGCACCACGGTCTGCTGGGCCCAGTTGAGAACGGCCGGCAGCGATTCGATCAGCTGACCGAGCTGTCGACCCAGTATCGGCACCACCAGCAACAGGGTGAGCACGATGACCAGCGTCAGCAACAGGAACACCAGAGAGACCGACAACCGCCTCGACAGCCCTAGTGCCTCGAGGCGATCGGCCAGCGGGTCACCCAGGTAGGCCAGCACCATGCTGACGAAGAAGGGCATCAACACCGGCTCGATACTGATGAAGAACCATAACGCCATCCCCGCCAGTACGACGACCAACCACCACTGTCTTTGCATCTCCTCCTCCTTGATGATGGCTGACGCCTGGCTGC
Organism: Halomonas sp.; assembly: GCA_024636705.1. GTDB lineage: Bacteria > Pseudomonadota > Gammaproteobacteria > Pseudomonadales > Halomonadaceae > Halomonas. The sequence goes on along the minus strand of JAGXGN010000135.1, from coordinate 390 downwards.
CAGCAGAGCGTCGTGATGCTACAATCACGACCCCGAACTTGCCTACTGTTCGATGTTCGCCGTTCCTGCCGTGATGGGGGATACCGTGATCGCGACAGTCATTCTGCTACAGGACAGGTCATGACCCATTCCACCCCGCCTTCATCCCGGGCCTCGCTCAGCTACAAGGATGCCGGCGTCGACATCGACGCCGGCAATGCCCTGATCGACCGGATCAAGGGCGTTGCGAAACGCACGACTCGCCCCGAGGTGATGGGCGGCCTGGGCGGCTTTGGCGCCCTTTGCGAGCTACCGACCGGCTACCGGGAGCCGGTGCTGGTGTCCGGCACCGACGGCGTCGGTACCAAGCTCCGGCTGGCCATGGACCTCGGTCGCCACGACACCATCGGC
>JAGXGN010000134.1 GCA_024636705.1 Halomonas sp. | reverse complement strand
TGGCTGGTGAGGGTGCGACCACTGGCGCGGAATTTGACGTTGGGCATGGTACGCTACGGGTGAAGGGCTTATTTGGCTACATTACCATGCACGTCAGCGGGTTAGCAGCCATTTGGGGTGTGAGGTTCACGGATTCAGGAATTATGCATAATCACTTATTCGGGTCTGCTCCCTATTATTTTTTTCGTTATGGGTATTACTTCCATTCAAATTTATCCTCTTCGAACAACGCGACACAAGTATTCACTATATTCTCATCTAACTCCGTTCCAGCTTGTTCACGAATGATAGATAACGCTTTATCAATCCCCAGTGCAGGTCGGTAAGGACGATGGGAGTTGATGGCTTCAACCACATCGGCAATGCCTATAATCCTTGCCTCCAGAATAATCTCATCACCTTTAAGACCTTGCGGGTAACCTGTGCCATCCAGCCGCTCATGGTGCTGAAGAATCATCTCCTTTACCGGCCAAGGGAAGGGCACATCCTGGATAATGTCATAACCCACTTGCGCATGGGATTTGATCATGCTGAATTCGTTGTCTGTCAGTTCGCCGGGGCGACTCAGGATCTCGGCTGGAACATAGATTTTGCCAATATCATGGATGATTGCACCCAGACGAATGCCTTTAATCTGCTCCTCATCCAGCCCCATGCGGGTGGCAATGGCAACGGCTAATTGTGCTACCCGATTCTGGTGACCCGAGGTGTAGGGGTCGCGTTTTTCTACTGTGCGAGCAATGGCATCCACTGTTTCCAGAAGGGTGTCTGACAACGCCTGTGTGGCCTGGTTACGTTGCTTCCGGTAACGCAATGTCCGCAGACCATAAGACAGGTCTTCCGCCAGGTCTTCCAACAATGCCACTTCATCTTCGTCGAAGGCATCCGGCATAGCCGCATAGATATTGATAGCACCGTATACTTGCTCATTATCCTTTAGCGGTATTGCGGCAGAAGATTGAAAACCCAGTTCGCTGGCGGGTGCTCGCCACGGAGCATAGCTGTCGGCATGTGAAGTATCGCGGATAATTTGCGCCTCTCCAGTGCGGATAGCTGTTCCAGTGGGACCTTGCCCATACTGGCTATCATCCCAACGGATGGTCACATCATCCAGGTAATCGCAACGCTCGCCTGCACAGGTGATGACATCCACATTCTTTTCTGGAGTTGCTCCCGAATAGCCTACCCAGGCCAGCAGATAATCGCCACTCACCACCAGGATACGGCAGATTTCCTGCTGTAATTTTTCCGCGTCTTCCGAATGCATCAGGGAGTTATGACACTCAACCATGGTCGTAAGTGTCCGGTTAATCCTCCGGATAGTGGCCTCTGCCTGCTTGCTTTCTGTAATATCGCGGACCGTGGCCTGTATAAGGTTCTTGCCATCCAGTTCAATCAAAGTCAGCAACACATGAGCGGGAAATTCAGTTCCATCCAGTCGTGTATGGTTCCATTCGAACTGGTTGCTGCCTTGGCTGACGGCTATCTCAATGCGTTGCATTGCCAAACGCATAGAATCGGTTCCATCTGGCTGAACGGGAGGGGAAAAATCAGCTGGCGTTTTACTTAAAAATTCTTCACGCGACGCACAGCCAAATATGCTCAACGTGGCCACATTGCAGTCCGCAAATTGCCCATTCTCCGGATAGAGGGTCATGATGGCATCGCTGTTAGCCTCAAACAGGCTGCGGTACTTCATCTCTGAGCGAATCCGCGCCGATTCTAAACTCTGGAGTTCAGTGATATCCTCAATCAGCGATACCACTCCAATCACTTTCCCATTGGGATCGGTCAAAACGGTATTGTACCAATCACAGTAGATCTGTCGGCCATCCCTGGTTACATTCGCATTGGTGCTGCGGCCGCCGCCCTTCCTGCTCAGTAAATCTTGCCAAACCTTGTCGACCTGTTCTTCAGCTTCTTTGGGAATGATCGTTCCAAATGGTTTTCGGCCCATTATCTCTTCTTTGCGATATCCAAAGATTTCTTCCGCCGCCGGATTCCAGGCTATAACCTCAAAATTTTCGTTCCATTCGATAATGCCCATAGGGGTTTGCTCGAAATGCAGCGACAATCGTTGTTGCGCCACTTTCCAGGCAAGTTCAATATTTTTCTGTTCAGTAATGTCGATCCAATAACCGGCGATCTCCACTAGCTCACCGTTAGCATCACGCACCAGTTGTAGACCATTATGAATCCAATGGTAAGCGCCATCCTTAGCCATGAATCGATATTCGTGAACATACTGATCGATATCGAACACATTAGCTAATCCCGTCAGTACGCGTTCCCTGTCATCGGGATGCACATGATCCAGCCAGAAGGCGGGATCATCGACAAATTCCTGCACCTCATACCCCAGCATTTTTTGCACATTTTCACTGACAAATGTCACCGCATAATCAGCGCTTGCCTGACAGGCATATATCACAGCCGGACTTGCGACGAGCAAATGTTGCAGATGTGCATTGGTATCCGATAGTAAGTTTTCAGCCTCTTTTCGGGCTGTGATCTCCTGTTTCAGTTCCTCCACATGACCGGCCTGAAGTGCTTCGCGTTGTTTGCTATCGTCAATGACCTTGAGTTGTGCTGTCTTGAGGCGCTCCTCTACTCGTCCCGTCAGCACATAAAAGAGGACAAATATCGCAGTACCCAACATGATGCTGAACAACGCTACGATACTCACGCTGCGATGCGTCCTGTCCATCGCGCTGGTTATATCTTGAAAATGGAAGAGGCGGCCAACTTCCCGGTTTCCTGCATCCCGCAATGGCATTGTGATCATTTGATAATGCCGATTATTGAATCCAGTTTGCATACCTATGCCGGAATGGTTCCCGCCAAGGAGTTCACTGGGAGTGGACTCCAGCGTCTGACTTGTAATAACCGAAGAGGGCAAACGATCCCATTCAGGCACACGTCCCAACATTTTCATCCCGCTTTCCCATGCCTGGCGGTTAAGAAATTGCTTGTCGACAGTTATGGCAATATCTATCCCGGCGATTTTCGCGACATGATCAAACAGGTGTTGCATTTCAATACCAAGTTCCAAATAACCGATCAGGCGATCGCCTTCATACCAGGGAGCAACCGCTCTCAGCGTGAGGGTACCCAATGGCCCCAGTTCAATACCACTCTGTAGCTTATTGGTCGCTTCAGCGTTACGTAACGTAACTCGCTCAATCGTGTCGCCGAAACGATCCGGCTGGTGTACACGCAAAAAATTCACCCGATCTGGGCCGTGAAAATAAAAATGCGTGATATTATTTACATAGAAAGCATTCTGAAAAATTGGCGTCGCCTGCTGCAACAATTTTTTTCGGTCTCTTGCCAGAAAAGCTTTTTGCAAGGCTTTATTATCCTGAAGCAACGACAGCGCGGTCACTAGTTTTGCCGATTCCGCCGCCAACAATGCCTGATAGCTATTCTCGGCCACATGGCGCGTATGCATCAGATCAGCGGCAGTTCGCTGATGTTGTTCAAAAAGAAAGCCATAGATAAATGCAGATATGATTACAGCGAGAAGCAATGCCAAAGGAGTCAGTATATAGAATCTTAGCCCGCGCTTTTTCTTACGTAGTTGATTCATGGATTTCCTGCACTTTTGTATTTAACAATTATTAGGCTCCAGACACAGCTCTCCGCGACGGCCGAACTGACCGGCGAGAGCGTCGAGAAGGCCGCCAACACGGCACAGCTCAAGAAACTGCTGGCGCGGGACGGCCCGGGTCTGGTGTTCGGCACGGTTCAGAAATACCGGGAACAGAAGGACCTGGACGCCGATGAGCCCGGCAGCCAGGAAGACGATGGCTATGACAACGATACGAGTGACCTGGACAGCGGCCGCCGCGATGCCGCCGAACCAAGCAGCTCGAACGGAAAGCCTCGCAAGCCGACCCTGAGCGAGCCCTTCGAGGTGCTCAATACCAGCGAGGACATCCTGATCCTGGTGGACGAGGCCCACCGCACCCAGGCCGGCGACCTGCACGCCAACATGATGCGCGCCCTGCCCAACGCCGCGCGCATCGGCTTCACCGGCACGCCCATCATCATGGGCGACAAGAAGCGCACCCACGACATCTTCGGCGAGTACATCGACCGCTACACCATCAAGGAGGCCGAACAGGACGGCGCCACGGTGCCGATCCTCTACGAGGGGCGAACCGCCAAGGGGGCCATCAAGGACGGCGCCAGCCTCGATGGCCTGTTCGAGGACCTGTTCCGGGAGCACACCAAGGACGAGTTGGAGGCCATCAAGAAGAAGTACGCCACCAAGGGGCAGATCTTCGAGGCGCCACAACTGATCCAGGAGAAGGCCGCCGACATCCTGCGCCACTACGTGACCCACATCCTGCCCAACGGCTACAAGGCGCAATTGGTGGCCTATAGCCGTCGGGCGGCCATGCGTTACTACGAAGCCCTCGAGGCGGCCAAGAAGGAGCTCTTGGAAGAAGCCCTGTCACTCTCCCCGGAAGACAAGGCGCTGGACGACACCCAACTGCTGACTCGCCCGCCGCGGATCAAGGCCGCCATACAGGCCTGGCGCTATCGCGATGTGCTCAAGACGCTTGAGTTCGCCGTGGTATTCAGCAGCGGCAACAACGACGACTCGGCCTGGGCGAAGTGGAGCGAACGGTCAGCCGTGGAGCGCCATATCAAGCGCTTCAAGAAGCCGCTGATGCACGATGACTCCGCAAAGACCGACCCGCTGGCCTTCCTTATCGTCAAGTCGATGCTGCTCACCGGCTTCGATGCGCCCATCGAGGGGGTGATGTACCTGGATCGCTCGATGCGCGAGGCGGAGCTGCTGCAGGCCATCGCGCGCGTAAACCGCACCGGCCACGGCAAGACCCACGGCATCGTGGTGGACTACTTCGGCGTGGCCAACCACCTCAAGGAGGCCCTGGCTGCCTACAGCGAGGAGGACATCGACGGCGCCCTGCAGAGCCTCAAGGATGAAATCCCGCTGCTGCGTGACCGCCACCTGCGCGTCATCGACGTGCTGCGTGGCCAGGGGGTGGACAGCCTGGCGGATACCGAGGAAGCGGTGCAGGCGCTGGCCGACGAGCGGTTTCGAGCCGACTTCGTGGTCAAGCTCAAGGAGTTCAACCGCACCCTGGATGATGTGCTGCCCCGCCCGGAGGGGCTGGAGTTCGTCAACGACGCCAAGCAGCTCGCCTACATCCACGCCCTGGCCCGCAACCGCTACAAGGATACCCCGCCGCTGGGCAAGGACATCGGCCACAAGGTGCGCAAGCTCATCGATGACTATGTGATCTCGCTGGGCATCGACCCCCGCATCCCGCCGGTGCAGCTCACCGACGCCGAGTTCGACGAGCACCTTGGCCGCCAGGTGGGCGACCGCGCCAAGGCCTCCGAGATGGAGCACGCCATCCGTTCCCACGTGCGCAAGCACCTGGACGAGGACCCGGTGAAATACGGCCGGCTGAGCGAGCGACTCGCCGACCTGCTACAACAGCTCGATGGTCAGTGGGACGAGCAGGTGGAGGCCCTGCGGGGGCTGATCCAGCAATTACGCGACGGGGCTCGGGTGGACGGCGAGGAGGTGCCCGAGATGCCGGCCCACGCCGAGCCCTTCTGGCGCGAGCTGGTAGCCAGCGCCGACCTCGAAGCCGACCAGGTAGATGACGCCACCGCGCAAAGGCTCCTGACCGCCACCGAGGAAGTGGTCGCCATCATCCAGCAGGAGATCGCCATTCCTGACTTCTGGAAGCCTTCGCACATCCCGGACCAGGAGGCGCTGAAGCAGCAACTCTTCACGGTACTGATGATGGGCGACCTGGTGCCGACGGATCAGGCCGAGGCCGTCTCTGAACGGCTCCTTGACCTGGCCCGCAGCAACCACGCCCGGCTGGTGAACGCATGACCCGACTGGACGTGGATGACCTGACCTTCGAGGTGCGGGAGAGTCGCCGTCGCAAGACGCTGGAGATCACCGTGGACCGTGAGGGCGAGCTGGTCATTGCCACGCCCATCGGCACCGACGAGCAGGCGCTGCGCGACTTTGTGACCGAGAAGCGTTACTGGATCTACCAGAAGCTGGCGCAGAAGGCCGAGCGCCGCCGCCTGTTACCGCAAAAGGAATACATCAACGGCGAGGGGTTCCTCTACCTGGGGCGCAGCTACCGGCTCAAGCGAGTGGCCAATGACGCCCAGGAGGCCCCGCTCAAGCTCGTCGCCGGGCGCTTCCAGTTGCGCGAGGACGCCCTGCCCGATGCCCGCGAGCACTTCGTCCGCTGGTACAGCGCTCGTGCCAGCGACTGGCTCACCACCAAGGTGGGCGAGCACGCTCGGCGTATGCAGGTCAAGCCCGCCGGCGTGACGGTGCAGGATCTCGGCTACCGCTGGGGTTCTTGCGGCAAGGGCAACCGGGTCTACTTCCACTGGAAGACCATCCTCCTGCCCCGCCATATCGCCGAGTACGTGGTTGTCCACGAGCTGGTCCACCTGCACGAACCCCACCACACCCCCGCCTTCTGGCGGCGCCTAGAGCGCGCCATGCCGGACTATGAGCAGCGCAAGGCCTGGCTCGCCCGGCATGGCATCGAGGTGGAGGAACTATAAATCCAGGATTCGGGGCGCCGGCGGTCATCAAGGGAAAAATGACGACGCCGAACAAAACCTCGCTGCGTTGCATGCAATTTAACCCTAAAGTCTAATGATAATCTGCCAGAACTGCTTTTATGCTGTCTGTTGTATGCAATCCGAGAAATCAACAATGCTCAAGGCAGCCCCGAAGGTGTCATCCTCGATCCCGCGAACGGCCACCGCCCAGGTCCATCACGCGATCAAGCAGCGCATCCTCAGCGGGGACTACCAGCCCGATGAATACATCCGCGAGTCGAGCCTGGCCCGTGAACTCGAGGTGAGTCGCACGCCCGTGCGGGAAGCCCTGCGCGAGCTGGTTTCCGAGGGCTGGCTCGAGGCGATCCCCCATCAGGGGGCGAGGGTGGTGGCCTGGACGGAGCGCGATGCCCGCGAGGTCTTCCAGTTGCGCCTGGTCCTGGAGCCCATGGCGGCCAACCTGGCCTGCCAGAAATTGACAGCGGCCTGCCGGGAACGTCTCGAAGCGCTGGCCATCAGGATGGAGGCCCTCTCCGAACCCGACAGTGTCAGCCCGGAGGCACGCAACGAGATCGCCATCCTCAACCACGACTTCCATCGGGAACTCATCCTGGCCAGCGACAATCAGCGTCTCTTCAACGTGCTGGAGATGGTGGTCCGCACCTCGATCATTCGCCGCAACTTCGACCAGTACGACCACAAGGCTCTGCAACGCAGCATGCGACACCACCGCGAGATCCTGCAGGCCATCGATGCCGGGAGCCCGACCTGGGCCGAGAGCGTGATGTACTCCCACCTGCTGGCCGCCAGGGACCTCCACGAGGCCGTCAGCGAGCCTATGATCAGGCCCAGCATGCACCAAGCCACTTGAGTCCCGCTTCTGGACAGGATTCATCAGCCGAGGAACGACAACAACAATGCCCGACTCCGCTTCGCTAACCGACATTCCGCTCGACGACCTCAAGGTCCTCGAGCTGGGTCAATTGATCGCCGGGCCCTATTGCGGCCAGATCCTTGCCGACTTCGGTGCCCAGGTCATCAAGATCGAGCCGCCCGGCAAGGGCGATGCCATGCGCCAGTGGGGTGAGGCCGACAAGGAAACCGGTGATCCCCTGTGGTGGAACCTGATCGGTCGCAACAAGCAATCGATGACCCTGGACCTGCGACGGGCACGCGGGCAGGAGATCCTGCGTGACCTGGCCGCGCAGGCCGACATCCTGATCGAGAATTTCCGCCCCGGCACCATGGAGCGCTGGGGGCTGGACTACGCGACCCTGTCCCGGGACAACCCGGGGTTGATCATGGTCCGGATCACCGGCTTCGGACAGGACGGCCCCTATGCCTCCCGGGCCGGGTTCGCCTCGGTATGCGAGGCCATGGGCGGGCTGCGTTATCTGAGTGGCTACCCCGACCGCCCGCCGGTACGCGTGGGCATCTCCATCGGTGACAGCCTGGCGGGCCTGCATGGGGCCATGGGTACCCTGGTGGCGCTGCACCAGCGCCAGCGCAGCGGATGCGGCCAGGTGGTGGACAGCACCATCTTCGAATCCGTATTGGCGATGATGGAGAACCTGATTCCCGAATATGCCCGGGCGGGCAAGGTCCGCGAGCGCAGTGGCAGCTTCCTGCCGGGAATCGCCCCGTCCAACGCCTACCCGGCTCGCGACGGACGCGACGTGATCATCGGCGCCAACCAGGACAGCGTCTTCCGCCGACTCTGCGAGGCGATGGGACAACCCGGCCTCGCCGATCACCCCGACTACGCCACCCACCGAGCGCGAGGCGGGAACCAGCAGGCCATCGATGATCTAATCGCCGCCTGGACCCGCCATCACGATTCGCAGACCGTCGTCGACATCCTGGCCCAGGCCGGTGTCCCGGCAGGCCTGGTCTACCGGGCGCCGGACATGCTCGAGGATCCGCACTTCCAGGCCCGTGATTCCATCGTCGAGGTCCCCGACCGCCATGGCAAACCCCTCCCGATGCAGAACGTCTTCCCCCGCCTGACCGATACCCCGGGGCGTATCCGGCACGTCGGTCCCGCCCTGGGCGAGCATACCGAGATCATCCTGGCCGACTGGCTCGGCTATTCACCCGACACCCTCGACGCCCTACGCGCCGAGCGGGTGATCTAGCGGAGCATCGCCATGGATCCTGTCTTGGTCGTTTTCCTGCTGGTGGGCTTGATCGCCATCGGCTTCCCGATCTTCCTGGCGCTGGGCCTGTCCGGTCTGCTGGGCCTTTACATGGCACGCGGCTCGCTGGCCTTCTTCTTCGCCCCCTCCTCGCTGTTCGGTCAGCTCAATGCCTTCGAATTGATCGCCCTGCCGCTGTTCATCCTGATGGGCAACTTCCTGGGCGCCACCCCGGTGGGCTCGAGCCTCTTCCAAGCGGCGGTGCGCTGGCTCAACTGGCTGCGCGGCAGCCTGGCCATCTCCTCGGTCGGGGCCTCTGCGATGTTCGGTGCGGTCTCCGGTGTCAGCCTGGCGGGAGTCGCGGCGGTGGGTTCCATCGCCGTACCCCAGATGCTCGAGCGCGGCTACAGCCGTTCCCTGGCCGCGGGTTCGGTGGTCACCGCCGGCGCCCTGGCCATGCTGATCCCGCCAAGCGTGCCCTTCATCATCTACGGGGCGGTATCCAGTGTCTCGGTCGCCGATCTGTTCATCGGCGGCATCGTGCCGGGGATCGTGCTGGCCCTGGCGCTGTGCGTCTACATCTACATACGCGTAGGCCTGCACCCCGAGGAGGCCCCGGCCACGACCGAGCGCTTCACCTGGAAGGAGCGCTGGATGAGCCTGGCCAGCATCTGGCACGCCGCCCTGCTGGTGATTGCCGTGCTCGGCTCCATCTATTCGGGCCTGGCCACGCCAAGCGAAGCCGCCGGCATCGGTGCCCTGGGCGCCTTCCTGATCGCCACCCTGATCTTCCGCAGCCTGAGCTGGAGTCGCTTCCTGCAGATACTGGGCTCCACGGCGCGGATCAGCGGGGCCATCCTGCTGATCATCGGTTGTGCCAAGATCTTCGGTGACTACCTCAACATGGTGCGCGTGCCCCAGTTGCTCACCGAGGCGCTAACCACCAGCGGCCTGCCGGCCTGGGCCATTCTCCTGGCCGTCATGCTGTTATTGCTCTTGCTGGGCATGATCGTCGATGCCGTCTCGCTGATCGTGGTCACCACACCGGTCCTGCTGCCGCTGATCGTGGCGCTGGGCTACGACCCGCTGTGGTTCGGCATCGTCATGGTGCTCAACCTGGAGATCGCCGTGGTAACGCCACCCGTCGGGCTCAACCTCTATGCGCTTCGCGGGGTCTGTCCCGACCTCTCCGTGGAGGAGATCATCCGCAGTGCCCTGCCCTTCGTCGCCGTTCAGTTCCTCGTGCTGATGCTGTTCGTGTTCTTCCCCAGCCTCAGCCTGTGGTTACCGGGACTCATGTAGCCCCGGTGGGGTGGCGTCAGCGCCACCCGTTTGCGTGAAATGACCGTCGTCACAACGACTCGTCACAACAACTCGTCACAACAACAAGCAGGAGAATTCGACATGACCCTCAGCCGTCGCCAAGTACTCAAGTACGGTACCTTCGCCACCGCCGGTGCCACCCTCCTCGGTGGCCAGAGCCTGTTTCCGCGCCAGGCCATGGCCGCCACCAATCTCACCGGGGTGACCTACCTGCCACCGTCCTACAAGGCGCTGACCTATGGCTCCAACCGCTTCGTGGAACTGCTCAAGGAGAATGGCGGTGACATCCTCAGCATGGACTTCCACGATTCCGGCCAGCTGCTCAAGGCCGATGAGCAATTGCCGGCATTGCGTGCCCGCAGTATCGATTTCATGTTCCACACCACGTCCTACATCACCCGCTCGGTGCCCATTCTCGGTATCACCGGCCTGCCCGGTGTGATCGGCGAGCTCTACCGTCATCCCGAGCGTCTCGCCATGGGCAGCCCCCTGATGGAGCTGATCAACGAGGTCCTGGGCCAGGAGAACCTCTACATGCTCTCCTCCGGCGGGGGTGTGCTCGAGCCCGAATACATCTGGAGCACCGAGGCCAGCCCGATCCGCAGCCTGGAGGAGGTCCGTGGCAAGAAGATCCGCATCGTCGGCTTCGAGGCCACTCAGGCACTGGAAAGCTACGACATCGGCGCCACCCGCATCCCCTCCTCGGAAACCTACATGGCGCTCCAGCGGGGCACCGTGGACGCCGGCGTCTTCAACATCTCCACGGTGATCGGTCGCAGCCTCCAGGAGCAGCTGAAGTATTGCTACAAGTTGCCCATGACCGCCTTCACGGTGGCCCCCTTCATGCTGCGTGACCGCTGGGAATCACTCAGCACCGAGGAACGCGAGATCATGCAGGGTGCCGCCCAGTGGTACGACGACAACTTCATCGACCACTGCAACAACGACATCTATCCCAACGAGTACTGGCCGCAGGTCGAGGCCGCGGGCGTCGAGATCATCGAACCCTCCGAGGCCGACCTCGAGACCTTCAATGACGGGGCCGAAGCGGTCTGGAACCACTGGAAGGAAGAGGTCGGGGAGGACGTCGGCAGTCGCGCCATCGCCCTGGCATTGGGTGAGGCATGAGGGAGCTTAGGCCATGACGGCAACGGTCATGCGCAGCTGGGACGGCCTGTTGGCCGTCCTGCGCTGGACATCGATGGGCGTGCTGGTCTTCATGATGGTGTCGATCGCCTATGACGCCATCATGCGCTACGCCTTCTCCGCCCCCACCAGCTGGAGCCTGGAGGTCAACTCCTTCCTGCTGGTCTATCTCGCCGTGATGGGGGCGGCCGAGGCGCAGCGCCACGACGCCCACATCCGCATCACCTATTTCAAGGACAAGCTGCCCCTGCGCGTCAGGGCCAGTATCGACATCACCACCGCCCTGCTGGGCGCCGTCTTCTGCTATATCCTCGTCTGGCGCGGCGGGATGATGGCCTGGCAGGCACTGGAGTACAGCGAACGCGTCTCCAGTTCCCTGGGCACACCCATGGTCTATCCCTACGGATTGATGCCGGTAGGCTTCGCGGCCCTGGGCCTACAGTTCCTCATCGATGGACTCTACTGCGTCCACCGCCTCTTCCACCCCGAGGAGGAGAATGCCTCTCATGGCGGATAATCTGAGCCGGAAACTCATTGCCTCGCATCTCGTCGAGGGAAAGCCGACAGCGGGCAGCGAAATTGCCCTGAACATCGACCAGGCCCTGCTGCAGGACATCCTCGGCACCCTGGTCATGCTCGAGCTGGATGCCATGGGGATCGAGCGCGTCAAGACCTCGCCCAGCGTCCAGTACATCGACCACACCCTGATCCAGCAGGACAACCTGACCGCCGACGCCCATCTCTTCCTGAAGAGCGCCTGCGAACGCCTGGGCGTCTGGTACAGCGGCCCCGGCAACGGCATCAGCCACCCCGTCCACATGGAACGCTTCGGAGTACCGGGGCAGAGCCTGGTCGGCTGTGACAGCCACACGCCCGCCGCCGGCGCGCTGGGCATGCTGGCCATCGGCGCCGGTGGCATCGAGGTGGCCATGGCCATGGCCGGTGAACCCCTCTACCTGCCCATGCCCGAGATCATCGGCATCCATCTCAGCGGCGAACTCCCCGACTGGGTCAGCGCCAAGGACATCATCCTCGAGCTGCTTCGCCGCCACGGCGTCGCCGGCGCGAAGAACAGCATCCTCGAATACCACGGTCCCGGCCTCGCCGGGCTCAGCGCCATGGACCGCCACGTCCTGGCCAACATGGGCACCGAGATGGGGGCCACCACCAGCGTCTTCCCCAGCGATGAGGTGATACACGACTTCATGCGCTCGCGAGGGCGCGAGGCCGACTGGCGCCCGCTGGCCGCCGACCCTGGCTGTAGCTACGACCGGGAGGAACACATCGACCTGTCGCGGCTCGAACCGCTGATCGCCCTCCCCTCCAGCCCCGACAATGTCGTGCCAGTCAGTGAGGTGGCGGGCGAACCCCTGTTCCAGGCCTATATCGGCTCCTCGGCCAATCCCGGCTATCGTGACATCGCCGTGGTGGCGGAGATCGTCAAGGGCCGCAGCATCGCCGGCAATGTCTCCCTGGATATCAATCCCGCCACCCGCCGGGGCCTCGCGGCGCTGATCGACGAGGGTCACCTGGGAGCACTGATCGCCGCCGGCGCACGCCTGCACCAGCCCGGCTGCAATGGTTGCATCGGCATGGGCCAGGCGCCCGCCGCCGGCCGCAACAGCCTGCGCACCGTGCCACGCAACTTCCCCGGCCGCTCCGGCACCCGCGAGGACAGCATCTTCCTGTGCAGCCCTGAGACCGCCGCCGCCTCCGCCCTTCAGGGCGTAATCACCGATCCCCGTACCCTGGACATGCCCTACCCTAGGCCCCGTGAACCCGAGGAGATGCGGGTCAGCGACAGCTGGTTCATCCCGCCGCTGCCCCTCGAACGAGCACGGCGGGTAACACTGCTGGCCACCGACAACACCCCGCCGCTGCCGCTGATCGAACCGCTGCCCGAGCGCATCGAGGCGCCGATCCTGCTCAAGTGCGGCGACAACATCTCCACCGATGACATCATCCCCGCCGGTGCCCGAGTGCTGCCCCTGTGGAGCAATGTGCATGCCTCGGCCGATTACACCTTCGAGGCGATCGATCCCGGCTATGTGGAGCGGGCGCGTCGTCGCGGTGAGGCAGGCCACATCATCCTCGGCGGCAACAACTACGGCCAGGGCTCCAGCCGCGAGAATGCCGCCCTGCTGCCGCGCCTGCTCGGCCTGCAGGTGGTCATCGCCCGCAGCTTCGCGCGCATCCACTGGCAGAACCTGCCCTGCTTCGGGGTGCTGCCCCTGACCCTCGAGACACCGGCGGATTACGATCGCCTCGAGGAGGGTCAGCAGCTGCGGATCGACGACCTCCGCGATCAGCTGGCCGCCGGGCGGCGCATCGAGGCCCGCCTCGAGGATGGCGAGCCGCTGGGCCTGATCCATGAACTCAGTCCTCGTCAGCTCGACATCCTCTCGGCCGGCGGTGTCATCAACTGGTTGAAGCAAAAGGACGGCCCATGACGCTTCTCACGCCACCCGAACGCATCGACATCGTCGAAGTCGCGCCCCGTGACGGCTTCCAGTCGATCCACGACCCCCTGCCCACCGAAGACAAGCGCCGCTGCATCCAGGCCTTGATCGATGCCGGCATCACCCGCATGGAAATCGGCTCCTTCGTCAGCCCCAGGGCGATTCCCCAGATGGCGGATACCGGTGAGCTGGTCGCCGCCTTCGCCGACCGTCCCGCCATGCGCTTCTCGGCACTGGTCCCCAACCTCAAGGGGGCGGAGCTCGCCCTGGCACAGGGAATTCGCGAACTGGTCTTCGTGGTCTCCGTCTCCGAGTCACACAACCAGAGCAATGTCCGTCGCAGTGTCGAGGCGTCCCTGGCCGACCTGGCGCGGATCGTCGACCTCCTGGGCCACAAGGGCAATGCCTGTCTGCGTCTCGATCTGGGCACCAGCTTTGACTGCCCCTTCGAGGGCCGCATCGACTGGCGACAGGTCGATGCCGTCCTCGACCAGGCCATGGCCATCTGTGGCCACCTCGACCTGGAAGTGGCGCTGTGCGACACCACCGGACGCGCTACCCCCTACCGGGTCGCCGAGCATTTCACTCGCCTCATCGAGCGACATCAGGCACCCCGCCTGAGCTGGGCCTTCCATGGCCATGACACCTATGGCATGGGTGTCGCCAATGCCCTCTTCGCCAATCATCACGGCGCCACGGCCATCGACGCGGCCTGCAGCGGCCTGGGCGGTTGCCCCTTCGCCCCCGGGGCCACCGGCAACACCGCCACCGAGGATCTGGTCTATGCCCTGGATGGCGGCAGCTGCCACAGTGGCATCGACCTGCCGCGTCTGTTGCTGGCTGCCGACGCCATCGCCGCCCTACCCGGGGGGAAGACCGCCAGCCACCTGCGCCAGGTACCCAGGAAAACTCTGATTGATAACCTTCAAGGCCTGAGGACATACTGAGAAAATAGAGACTGACTCCCCTCGACATGGATGCTGATGCTGGCTAACACCCACGACCCCATCCGCCTTTCCGGCGTCGCTTACCTCGGCGACCCACCGATCCTGGTCGCCGACAAGGATAGGATCGGCAAGACGCCCATTGACCGAATGGCCCGCCCATGAAGCTGGTGCACCTCTCCCTGGTCAGCATCTTCGCCTGCGTCATGGGCCTTGTCGCCCTCTTCCTGGTGGGTCTGCACGACATGGGCGAGATGCAGAAAAAACAGGCGGAGATAAAGGCCCTGATGGATCTGCAGCATCGCATCGGGGAATTCTCCGTGGCCAGCGACGACATGCTTGTCAATCGTGCCGACCCAGCACTGCTTGAGCGTTATCGTGCCGAGGCCGCCTCCCTGAAACAGACCCTGACAGCGCTGGCAGAGGACCATCCCGGTGCGCGGAGCGCCGTCCACCACATCGACTTCCTGGTCGGCACCCTGACGGCCGTCTATTCGCAACCCCCCATGCCCCGCGAGGAAGTCGACACCCAACGCCAGGCAGACAGTCCGCTGCTACTGCCTGTACGTAGCCAGGCCATCATGGACCAGGTGGCCGGCTACGGCATCGCGCTGGATACCGCCCTTCGTGAGGTGACAAACCAGCGTCAGGCGCAGATTGCCCGCGATGCCAACTGGATCGCTGCCGGCTTCGCCGGAGCGGCGGCCATGTTCAGCCTCTTCTGTGTTGTCGCCTTCGGGTTGCTCTACCGACGTATCAACGGCCCCATGCGTGCCCTTTCGGGCACTATCACACGTATCGAGGCGGGAGAGTCCGGCATTCGTGCGCCGGTGAAAGGGAGAGATGAATTCGCCGATCTTGCCCGGACCTTCAACCACATGCTCGACCAGCAGAATCAGATGGTGGGCAAACTGGACGACGCCCTGGCCACCCGCAGGGCATTGATCAACTCGCTTCCCGCCCATATCGCCCTGCTGGATGACGCGGGCAAGATTCTCGATGTCAACGACCAATGGCGACACTTCGGCACCACTAACGATCACCGGGACGCCACCTTCGGCGTCGGCAGTAACTACTTGGCGGTGTGTCGTGCCGCCGAGGGCGACTGCGCCGAGGAAGCGCTCGAAGCGGCCGATGGGTTGCAGGCCGTGCTGACGGGTAACCGGGAGATCTTCGCACTCGAATATCCCTGCCATTCCCAGGACCAGCCCCGCTGGTTTCGCATGATGGCGAGTCGGCTGGCACCCGGCCTCGAAACGGAAGGCATACTGGGCGCCGTGGTGATGCACGTGGATATCACCGAACGCAAGCTGGCGGAACAGGAGTTGAAACGACAGGCCTACCAGGATCCACTCACCGGCCTCGCCAATCGACTGGGCTTCATCGAGGCCTTCTCACGCCACATCGACGGGCACGGCTGGAACCCGAAGGACATCATCGTCCTGCTGGATATCAAGGAAATGCGCAACGTCAATGATGTCCATGGCTATGACATCGGAGACCATCTGCTGATCGAGCTGGCACGTCGCCTCGAGAAGCATCTCTGCCAGCACACCCTGATCGGCCGTATCAGCGGTGGCCAGTTCATCCTCTTCCTGCCCGATGACGGTACCCCCCTACCCGGTGAGCGTCTCGTTGAACTGGCATATTTCTTCCATCAGCCGATACATATCTCGGACATCATCATCGAGGTCGCGGGCCGCGGCGGCTACACGCTGCTGGGCGAAGACACACGCAGCGCCGAAATCCTGCTCCATGAGATAGAGACCGCCCTGCACGAGACCCGTCGGCACGGCAGCAGAGATTTTTCTCCCTACGACCGTGACTTGGATCTGATCGCCCAGCGGCGCATCGACCTGACCCGTGAGCTTCGCCAGGCCCTGGAGGATGACCAGTTCGAGCTGCACTACCAGCCGAAGGTGGACCTGGCCACCGGCGAGGTGATCGGCTGCGAGGCGCTGATCCGCTGGATGCACCCGGAGCGGGGCATGCAGATGCCCGGCCAGTTCATCCCCGTCGCTGAACAGAGCCAGTTGATCGGCCCGATCGGTAACTGGGTACTCTTCCAGGCCTGCCGTCATCTTCGCGAGTGGCAGGATGCAGGCCTCGACCTGGTCCGGGTCTCGGTGAACGTCTCGGTGGATCAGTTCCACCTGGGCGACTTCACCCACAAGGTGCGAGAGGCCCTCGAGACCCATGCCATCGATCCGGCATCGCTGACCCTCGAGATCACCGAGAGCGTGTTCGGCGAGGAATCCGAGACGCTGCACCAACAGATCAATGATCTGCATGCACTGGGCGTGCGGCTCTCCCTGGACGACTTCGGCACTGGCTATTCGTCGCTGCTCTACCTCCAGAAATACCCCTTCGACGAGATCAAGATCGACATGGGGTTCGTTCGGCACATCCTCGACGAGCCCCTCAACCGCAACATCGTGTCCATGATCCTGGGCATCAGCCAGGTGCTGGGGGCCGACACCGTGGCGGAAGGCGTGGAGAATACCGCCGTGCGCGATGTCCTACTCGAGCTGGGATGCCGGATAGGCCAGGGGTATTATTACAGCATGCCGCTGGAAGTGGAGGACTTCCGCTGGTTGCTGGAGAAGCACTCCCGTTTGCCCCTGACCTGACGTCATCACCCTGCCCGGTCATGTCAGATCAGGCTAGGGCGGAGCTCAGGACTTGCCGGCGGTGAAGCCGCCATCGACCATCAGGGTGGTGCCGGTGATGAAGCTGGCCTCGTCGCTGACCAGGAACAGGAAGGCGTTGGCGATCTCCTCAGGGCGCCCCAGGCGACCCATGGGGTGCAGGCCGATCAGCCCCTGGAGCATGTCGTCATCCAGCGCCTCGAGCAACGGGGTGTCGATATAGCCCGGCCCGATGGCATTGACCCGCACGCCCTTCGGTGCCGCCTCGATAGCCAGGGTGCGGGTCATGTTGACCACCCCGCCCTTGGCGGCAGTATAGGCGGTGGTCTGGGACTGGCCGAACACGCCGAGGATGGAGGCGCAGTTGACGATGCTGCCGCTGCCCTGGCGATACATCACCCGCAGCGCCGCCCGGGCCACCCGGAAGACGCCGCTCAGGTTGATGTCGATGATGCGCAGGAAGTCTTCATCGGTAACCTCGTCGGAGGGCGCGATGCCACCGATGCCGGCATTGTTGAACACCGCCTCCACGCTGCCGAGCTCGGCGACGGTGTCCGCGAATAGTCGGTCCACCTGAGCGGTGTCGGTGACGTCGCAGGCCTTGAACAGGCAGCGGCCGTCGTACTGGTCGTCGAGCCGAGCGGCACGCGCCTGGCCGTCGCTGTTCTCGAGGTCGGCGATGACCAGGCTGGCGCCCTCCTGAAGGCAGCGCTCCACGCTGGCCAGGCCGATGCCGCTGGCTCCACCGGTAACGATGACGTTGTTTCCCTGCAGACGCATGGATGATGCTCCTTGCCGCCTCGCCCGGCGTCGGGCGAGGCGGTTGTCGATTAGCCAGAGGGTGCCTCGGGCACCCGCTGGCCACCAGCGTAACCAATTCCTCCCCTTCTGCGGCGCAAGCTCCTCTCCCTACAGCGTCTCTTTCAGCCGGTCTTGACCCGCATCAACTCATCCCAGCGGGTCGTGTAACACGACGTGCGTCGTTCACAGCGCAGGGCCCAGGCGTTGCCTTCACGCGGCAGGCCGAAGCGCACCGTGTCTCGTCCCATCTCACGGTTGAGCCGATCCACCGTGGCCATCAGCCGCTTGCTGCGGCCACGCTCGACCTCGTCCTGCGCCGTCTCCAGCAGGGAATGCTGGCGATGGTCGGCATCCACCAGGTCGAGCAGCATGACCCCGCACTTCTGGTAGCGATAGCCGGTGAGGAAGATCGCCGCGAGCCCGCGACGAGCGGCCTCGAGCAGATCACGGCTGTCATCGGTGGGCCACACCAGGGGCACCACCACGCTGTTGCGATACTGGGGTTCGCCGGCGATGAAGGGATTGGTCCGCACGAAGACCATCACCGCCCGGGCCAGGCTGCCCTGGCCGCGCAGCTTCTCGGCGCTCCGGGCGCCGTGCTGGCGGAGCGCCGCCTCGAGGTCGTGGAAGGCCCCCGTCAGCCGCCCGAAGGACCGCGACACCAGGATGCGCTGGCGCGGGGCCGCCATGTCATCGAGGGCGATGGCCGGGCGGCCACGCAGCTCCCAGACAATGCGCTCCAGCACCACCGAGAAGGCCCGGCGGATGCGCTTGGGATCGGCTTCGCGCAGCTGCCAGGCCGTGTCGATACCCATCAGTGCCAGTCGCTCGCCAGTGCGCCTTGCCACCCCCCAGAGCTCAGTCACCGGCCAGGCCTCGAGCACCCGACGTGTCGCTTCACCTTCGGCCTGCAGCCAGCAGACGCCTTCGAAGGCGGGCTCGCGCTTGGCCAGGTGGTTGGCCACCTTGGCCAGCACCCGGGTCGGCGCCAACCCCACCCCCACCGGGATGCCGGTCCAGCGACGCACGGTGTCACGCAGCTCGCGGCAGCGCTCCTCCAGGGAGGCTTCGGGAAAACCGGCGAAACCCACGAAGCTCTCGTCGATGGAGTAGGCCTCCACATCCGGCGAGAACTCGGCCAACACCTGGTTGACCCGCCGCGACATGTCGCCGTAGAGCGCATAGTTGCTGGAAAGCAGCACCGCCTGGCGGCGGATGGCCGGCGGCAGCAGATGCATCGGCGCCCCCATGCCCACGCCCAGCGCCTTGAGCTCGTTGGAACGCGCCACCACACAGCCGTCGTTGTTGGAGAGCACGCCCACCGGCCGCCCCTCCAGGCGCGGGTCGAAGACTCGCTCGCAGCTGACGTAGAAGTTGTTGCCGTCGACCAGCGCGATCATGACTCGCCTCCCGGCAGGGCATGAAGCACATGGGTGACCACGCCCCATAGGGCGCATTCCCGACCCTCCAGGGGAATCGCCGGGAAACGCGGGTTGCTGGCCACCAGAAAGGTCTGCTCGCCGCGGCGCTCCAGGCGCTTGACGGTGGGCTCGCCATCCACGGCGATCACCACCACCCGCCCGGGCAATGGCTCCAGGCTACGATCCACCACCAGCAGATCGCCGTCGTGAATGCCGTCACCCAGCATGGAATCGCCTTCGGCACGCACGAAATAGGTCGAGGCCGGACGGCGAACCACATGGGCATGCAGGTCGATCTCCACGTCCAGGTGATCATCGGCGGGACTCGGGAAGCCGGCCCGCACCCGACAGCCCATCAGGGGCAGGAAGGATCCCCCGGCGGCAAGACTCGCCCGGCCGATCCTCCATGCCCGGGTTCGGAAAGCGAATGCCATGGCCACCCCTCCACTAACTGTACATAAACACAGTATCCGTCAAGCCAGACCCCCTGGCAACCGCCGCCCGAGACGCGATGGCCACGATGGCACAGGGCCCACCCGGGACCTGTGCTAACGTGTCAAGATAACGCCTGCACGCATGGAGCCCATGCCATGGATCAACGCACCCACCCCCTGCTCAATCGGCGGCCCTTCACCGAGAAGGGCAAGGTCGTCTCGGCCCGGGAAGCCATCGACCTGATTCGCGACGGCGACGCCGTGGCCACCGGTGGCTTCGTCGGCGTCGGTTTCGCCGAGCACCTGGCGGTGGCGCTGGAAGAGCGCTTCCTGGAAAGCGGCCACCCCCGGAACCTGACCCTGATGTATGCCGCCGGTCAGGGCGATGGCAAGACCCGCGGGCTCAATCATTTCGGCCATGAAGGGCTGGTCGCCAGGGTGATAGGCGGGCACTGGGGCCTGGTGCCGACCCTGCAGAAACTCGCCATCGAGGGTCTCATCCAGGCCTGGAACCTGCCCCAGGGAGTGATCTCCCACCTCTTCCGCGACATCGCCGCCGGCAAGCCTGGCACCCTCACCCGGGTGGGGCTGGGCACCTTCGTCGACCCGCGCCTGGGCGGGGGGCGAATCAATGACGTCACCGCCGAGGAACGCGTCTCGCTGATGCCCATCGACGGCGAGGAGTACCTCTTCTACAAGGCCCTGCCCCTGCAGGTCGCCTTCCTGCGCGGTACCACCGCGGACACCCTGGGCAATATCAGCATGGAGCGCGAGGCCCTGACCCTAGAGGCTCTGGCTATCGCCACGGCGGTACGCAACTCCGGCGGCCTGGTGATCGTGCAGGTAGAGCGGCTGGCCGAGCAGGGAACCCTGCACCCCAAGGACGTGAAAGTTCCGGGCATCATGGTCGACTGCGTGGTGGTCTGCGAGGAGCCGGAGCACCACTGGCAGACCTTCCGAACCGTCTACAATCCCGCCTACTCCGGTGAGATTCGCGCGCCCATGGCCTCGCCCGAGACCCTGCCCCTCTCGGCACGCAAGATCATCGCCCGCCGTGCCGCCTTCGAGCTGGCGCCCAACAGTGTGGTCAACCTGGGGATCGGCATGCCGGAAGGGATCGGCTCGGTGGCGAGCGAAGAGCGAATACTGGAGCTCATGACGCTGACCGCCGAGCCCGGCGTCATCGGGGGGCTACCCGCCGGAGGGCTGGACTTCGGTGCGGCCTTGAACACCCAGGCGATCATCGACCAGCCCGCCCAGTTCGACTTCTACGACGGCGGCGGCCTGGATATCGCCTTCCTGGGCATGGCCCAGGCCGACGGCACGGGTAATGTCAACGTGTCGAAGTTCGGCCCGCGGCTGGCCGGCGCCGGTGGCTTCATCAACATCAGCCAGAACGCCCGCAAGGTCGTCTTCATGGGCACCTTCGTGGCCACCAAGGAGACGCTCGCCATCATCGACGGTGAACTCCGGCTACCCGAAGGGGGCGGACACAAGTTCGTCTCCGAGGTCGAACACCGCACCTTCAGTGGCGCCCTGGCCGCCCAGGACGGCAAGCCGGTACTCTACGTCACCGAGCGCTGCGTCTTCGAACTCACCGCCGAGGGACTCGTGCTGACCGAGATTGCCCCGGGCGCCGACCTCGAACGAGACATCCTGGCACTGATGGATTTCACCCCCCTGATGCCCGAGACCCCCAGACCGATGGACGATCGGATCTTCCACGAGGCGTCCATGGGGCTGCGTGAGGTGCTGCTCAGCCAACCCCTGGCACAGCGCCTCAGCCTGGATGAAAACGACGACATCTTCTTCATCAACTTCGAGAACCTGAGGATCCGTACCCAGGAGGATGTCGAGGCCATCGAGCATGAAGTCCAGACCCGGCTTGCGCCGCTGGGCCGCCGGGTCTACGCCATCGTCAACTATGACCACTGCCGCATCGACGAGGCCGCGCTCGCGCCCTATACCGAGATGGTGCGCCGCCTGGAGGCGCGTTTCTATTCGCGGGTCACGCGCTATACCACCAGCGGTTTCATGCGCCGCAAGCTCGGCCATGCGCTGGAGGCACGCGCCGTTCCGCCACACATCTACGAAAACGCCGAGGAGGCCCGTCGACACCTCAAGGAATGACCTCAGAAGCGGTCGGGATGAAGGCGCGGCGGATAGTGCTGGCGACCCTGTGCAGCTGCTCGCCGAGCCGGCTCCTACATCGCCACTTCCACCGGCTTCACGAGCCGATCGAACACGCCGTAAGCGAGCTGCATGACCTCATGGTGGTTGCCGGCATTGAAGGCGATGATGTCGGCCTGGGCCAGATGCGGCGAGACAAAGACCTCCAGGTCGAAGAGGTTGCCGAAGGGGGGCATGGCGCCGGGCTCGCAGCCGGGGAAGCGATCACTGAACTCGCCCTCTTCGGCCAGCCCGACGGACTGGGCGCCAAGGGACTGGGCCAACCGGCGCAGGTCGATCCGGTCGGTGGCCGGCAGCACCGCCAGCGCGAGCCGGCCGTCGACGGTGACCATGACACTCTTGGCGAAATGGCGGCCGGGCACATGGGCCGCCTCTGCGACCTGCTGGGCGGTATAGGCCGGGGAATGCTGCTGTATGACGTATTTCACGCCGTTCTCGTCGAGAAAGTGTGTGACGCTTTCCATGGACATGGTAATCATCCTCCCGTGTGTCGTTCAAGAACCTGATGATAAGTCTAGTTCAGTATCGCGCCCGATGGGGGCCATGCGCTGGAGGCGTGACGGGATTGCCGCCCCGAACGAAGGAGGCGGCCCGCCGCCTTGACCGCGCGGACTATGCTACTGCTAGGCCGGGAATCACCGCACTCCTTGACATGCATCAATCGGGAAAGGGGAGTGACTCGACCGGCACCGGCCTGCCGAAGAGGTAACCCTGGAAGGTCCGGCAACCATGCGCCAACAGCCAGTCACGCTGCGCCTCGGTCTCGACACCTTCGGCGACTGCCACCAGTGACAGGCTCTTCGAAAGCGCGATGGTGGACGCCACGATAGCCGCCCCGGCATCGTCCTCGAAGAGCGTACGAACGAAGGACTGGTCGATCTTGAGTTCGTCCATCGGCAGTTGCTTGAGATAGGACAATGAGGAGTAGCCGGTACCGAAGTCATCCAGGGCGAAGCGCACACCCCGCTCACGCAGCCGCAGCATCTTGGCCCGGGCATCGTCGCGCTCCTCCATGAACAGGCTCTCGGTGACCTCCAACTTGAGGCGCTCGGCCGGTGCTCCAGTGGCATCGAGGATGCACAGTACCCGCTCGACGAAGTCGGCCTCGCGGAACTGCCGAGGGCTGACATTGACCGAGATGACCAGGGCCGCCATGGCGGGATCACTCGCCCAGGCGGAGAGCTGTCGGCAGGCGGTTTCCAGCACCCAGGCGCCGATGCCCACGATCAGGCCGTTCTCCTCGGCCAGTGGAATGAACTCCGCCGGGGACACTATGCCGTGTTCGGGATGTTCCCAACGCAGCAGACCCTCGACGCCGAGGGTCTCACCGGCGGCATTGACCTGTACCTGGTAGAAGAGACGAAATTCGTCACGGGAGAGCGCCTGACGCAGCCCGGTTTCCAAGCGGGCACGCACCTGAATCTGCGCCTGCATGTCGGGGTCGAAGAAGCGCAGCGTATTACGGCCGGCCTGCTTGGCCTGGAAGAGGGCCATATCGGCCTGCTGTAAGACCTCATCCAGGCTGGTGCCATGATCACGAAACAGCGTGATACCCATACTGGTCGTCACGGTGATCGACTGATGGTCGAAGGTGACCGGTGATGCCAGCATCCCCAGCAGCTTGCCGCTGACACGCTCGGAAATATGGGCCGCGTGCTCCTGTTCGGTCCCGAGATCGTGCAGGAGCAGCGCAAATTCGTCCCCCCCGAGCCGCGACAGGGTATCGGTATCCCTCAGCACCCCATTGAGTCGCAGGGCCAGTGCCTGCAGCAACTGGTCGCCCAGATAATGCCCCAGGGTATCGTTGATCTGCTTGAAGTGATCCAGGTCGATGAACAGCAGGGCAGCAAACTGGCCACTGCGATAGCTGTCCTTCATGGCCACTTCCAGTCGATCCATCAACAGGCGGCGGTTGGGCAGCCCCGTCAGGGGATCGAAGAAGGCGAGCTGATGAATCTCCTGCTCGGCGGCCTTGCGTTCACTGATATCGCTGAGCGTGGCGACATAGTGGGTCACCTCGCCCTCATCGTTGCTCACGGCACTAATGGTCAACCATTCGGGAAAGACCTCGCCATTCTTGCGACGGTTCCAGATCTCACCCTGCCAGTTCCCCTGCTCACGAACGCTCTTCCACAGCTTGTCGTAGAAGCTCACGTCATGACGGCCGGAACTCAGCATGCTCGGGTTGCGACCCACCACCTCATCCTCGCGATAGCCGGTGATGCGGGTGAAGGTGTCGTTGACCCTGAGGATGGTGGCCTCGGCATCGGTGATCAGCATGCCCAGATGCGTCTCGAAGGCGGTGGCGGCGATGCGCAGTTCCTGCTCGGCATGACGGGCCTCGATCACTCGCCGACGCAGTTCGGCCTCCAGCGACAAGCGATTGAGATAGTGGCGCAGCGCCAGCCCCCCCAGGGCGGCGATCAACAGGACAACGACGCCCAGGATCCAGAGGCGGTGATACCAGCCGGCCAGCAAGACGGCGATCTCTTCACCGACCACCACGACCAGGGGCAAGTCGCCTACCCGCTGAAAGGCGTAGACCCGCTCCTCGCCATCCAGCGGGGACTGGGTCCGCACATGGGTACTTTCCTCACCGCTATCGATGAAGCGTCTCGTCAATGGCTCGACGATCGGGGTGCCCAGCAAATCGGGGCGAACGTCATGGCTGAAGGAGGGCCGCCGGGCCAGGAGCTGTCTCTTATACACATCTCCGAGCCCACGAGACGCTCA
>JAGXGN010000133.1 GCA_024636705.1 Halomonas sp. | reverse complement strand
GCGACTCCGAGACCAACGATAATATCGTGACCTATTGGGTCCCCGAGGAGCCGCTACGCGCCGATGAAGAGCGAACCTTCCGCTACCGGATAGCCACCTTCGACGCCAATCGGCTCGAAGCGCCCTTGGCAAGTGTCGTGCGCACCCGCCAGGGCTGGGGGGCCATTCCCGGCCAGAGCGACCCGCCGCCCCGCAGCCGGCGACAGTTCGTGGTCGACTTTCGCGGCGAGGAACTGTCCACCCTGCACGGCACACACCCCGTAGCGGCTACAATCGATATATCGAGTGGTGAGTTCCACGAACTGCAAGTGCATCGGCTTCCCGACGGTGAAACCTGGCGTGCGACGTTTCGTCTTCAGCCCGACGGCGATAACCCGACCGACATGCGCCTCAAGCTGATGCTTCGCGACCGCTCCCTGACCGAAACCTGGAACTTTGTCTGGAACCCCAATGAACTCCGCTAGCCCTCCGACCCGGGTCCCTTGGCTAGCCGCGAGACGCTGGATATTCGCTCTGCTGGTGCTTGCCAGCACGGCTTGCGGTGGCTGGGCGATGTTCGAGATCCTGCGCGTCAACGGCATCACCTCCTTGCAGACGGTGGTGCTGGGTCTGTTCGTGATCACCTTCGGCTGGATCACGATCGCCTTCTGGACGGCGATCATCGGTTTCGTTTTTCGGCTGTCGCATCGAGACCCCTTGACCCTATCGCGTGTCGCTCCCCTTGCCACGGCACGGCACCTTGGGGAACACCGCACCGCGCTGGTGATGCCGATCTACAACGAAGACCCGATTCGGGTCGCCACCGGCCTGGAAAGCACCTGCCGCTCGCTGCTGGAGCAGCCCGGCGCCAATGGGTTCGAGGCATTCGTGCTCAGCGATACCCAGGACGCCACGATCGCCCGCCAGGAAGAGTCCGCCATCGCCGCCCTTCAGCAACGCCTCGCGCCGCATTTCACCGTTCACTACCGTCGTCGCGAGAACAATCAGGGGCGCAAGGCCGGCAACCTGATGGATTTCTGTCGCCAATGGGGCCGGCATTACGATCACATGATTGTGCTTGATGCCGACAGCATCATGGGGGGCCAGACACTGACCTCGCTGGTTGCGTCCCTGCAGGCGAACCCCAGGATCGGACTGATTCAGACGATCCCGATCCCCATCCGCTCGGACACGGTGTTCGGACGCTTCACGCAATTCGCCGCTGCGCTGCACAGCCCGTTACTGGCGACCGGGCAATGTTTCTGGCAGGGCGAGACCGTTAACTTCTGGGGCCATAACGCCATCATTCGTACCCAGGCCTTCATGGAGAGCTGCGGTTTGCCTGAACTCCCGGGCCGCCCCCCGCTGGGTGGCGAAATCCTCAGCCACGATTTCGTCGAGGCGGCCCACTCAAGCGCCATGAACCTCGATCCAGGAAGGCCATGATCCGTCGTCTCACTCCGCTGCGCCACCGACTCAGTCGAAGTCTGGGCATTGCCCGTTCCCTGGTGGTCTATTGGCGACCCGGTCGCCAGCGGGGACTGCGACGCCTCTACGCCGATTTCGTCGGCCCGGGAGACCTCGTCTTCGACATCGGCGCCCACCTGAGTGACCGCACCGCCGCCTTCCGGGGCCTGGGAGCCACTGTCGTGGCACTGGAGCCACAGCCGGCCCTGTTTCGCTGGCTGCAGCGCCTGGTCGGCGGTCGACAGGGGGTGGTCCTGCTGCCCTGCGCCGCAGGCCGCGAGACCGGCGAGGCAGAGCTCGCCGTCAGTGAGGCCACGCCCACGGTCTCCACCCTGGCCCACCACTGGCGGCAATCCATCGGCGAACACAACCCGGGCTTTCGCGACGTCCGCTGGGAGGGGCGCGTACGCGTACCGGTGACCACGCTCGATGCCCTGATTGCCGAGCATGGCGTGCCGCGCTTCTGCAAGATCGACGTGGAGGGTTTCGAGGCCGAGGTACTGGCCGGACTCAACCGACCCCTCGCCGGGGTCTCGGTGGAATTCGTCGCCGGTGCCCTGGACGTGGCCGATGCCTGCGTGGCGAGATTGGCCGAACTGGGCGATTATCGGTACAACGCCATCGCCGGTGAGGGTCGCCGCTTCCTGTGGCCGCAATGGCGCTCGCCGCCGGCCACCCGCGAATGGTTGAGCCGTGGGGCGAATGCACTATCATCCGGCGACCTCTATGCACGCCTCGACGACGGCCAGGACATAGCCCGAAGGAGTTAGCCAGATGACGACGAACCCCCACCGGCGATGGCAGGACCTCACCAGCCGAGAAATGGACGACCTGCCGGACGATTCCATCGCGGTCATGGTGATGGGTGCCATCGAACAGCACGGCGCCCACCTGCCGCTGTCCACCGACCTCGACATCGGCCAGGGCTTGCTCGAGGAGGCCCTGACCCACCTGCCCGACCACTTCCCGATGGTCATCCTGCCGGCCATGACGGTGGGTGCCAGCGACGAGCACCTGAGCTTTCCCGGCACCCTGAGCCTCTCCCCGGAACTGGCCATCGCCACCCTCGAGGCCTACGGCGACGCCGTGGCCCGTGCCGGACTGCATCGCCTGGTCATCATCAACAGCCACGGCGGCAACAAGGCGGTGATGGATCTCGCCGGACTCCGACTCCGCCGCCGGCACGGCATGCTGGTGGTCAAGGTTCATTACACGCGCATGCCGCCACCCGGCACCCTGCCCAGCGGTGGCCTGCCCGCGGAGGAACTACACCACGGCCTGCATGGCGGTGCGGTGGAAACCGCCATGATGCGGCATCTGGCGCCCGAGAAGGTACGGCTGGACCGGCTGGCGCATCTCCGCTCCCGGGGTGAGGCCATGGAGGAGGACGGGCTTCTGCTGGGACCCGAAGGAGAAGCCTCCTTCGCCTGGCTCGCCGAGGACCTGCACCCCGACGGCGTGGTAGGCAATGCCCGACTGGGATCCGCCGAACTCGGCGAGTGCCTGGTGGCCCATTACGGCAAGCGCATCGCGCGCCTCCTGCGCGAGGCCCAGGCCATGGACACCGGCCACCTCCGCGACTGATCGGCGGATCGCCGCCCGGCAGATCGCCGCCCGCCGGCGTCAGGGGTCCCCCGGTCCTGGCGCGTCACCATTCAGGACGGCATCCAGCAAGTGGCCGGCACGTTCCGACTTGGCACTGAGATAGCGGCGGTTGTGCGCGTTGAGGCTGCCATACAGCGCCTGGCGTTCCACGACCTCGATGCCACCCTCGATCAGGGCCGACACCTTGCCCGGGTTGTTGGTCATCAGTTGTACCCGACGGATGCCCAGCGAATCCAGCATGTCCACCGCGACGGCGTAGCGGCGCTCGTCCTCGCCGAAGCCCAGCACCTGATCCGCATCCAGGGTATCCAGGCCACTGTCCTGGAGGGTATAGGCCCGCAGCTTGTTGGCCAGGCCGATCCCGCGACCCTCCTGGGCCAGGTAGAGAAGGACGCCGCCGCCCAGGGCGTCGATGTCCGCCACCGCGTTGCGCAATTGTTCGCCGCAGTCGCAGCGCAGGCTACCGAAGAGGTCACCGGTCAGGCAGGCGGAATGCAGGCGCAGGGGAACCGCGGCCCCTGCCCTGCCCGGATCACCGATGACCACCGCCACATGCTCGCGCAAGCCGTCGCCTTCGCGAAAGAGGATGAAGTGCGCGTCGAGGGCATCCACCAGCGGAATCCTCGCCTCGCTGACGCGCTTGAGCATGCCCACTCCCCCGTCGAGACAGCGCTCGGCCTGCTCTGCCCCGACGGCGAGCAGGGTGCCCTCCTCCACCAGGGCGGCGATATCACCACGCCGGGCCTCGCTGACCCTCGCCACCAACGCCGAGGGAATCAGCAGGGCACGACGCATCAGCGCCAGGGCCGCCCGGTCGACGGCATGGGCGGGCTCCAGCGAACGGCGGCATTGCGCCAGGTCGGCAGGCCCCAACGTGTCCTCCGGGGAGACCCCGAAGGCCAGCTCGGCCAGGCGTTGGCGGCCGATTCCCGGCACCAGCGGCAGCCGGGCAGCCTGGGTGGCACCCGCGGCACCCAGGATGGCGAGACGCTGATGGCCCAGCACCAGGGCCGGTGTGGCGCCCGCCTGCGCCGCCAATCGTGTTGCGGTCGCCTCGGCGGCGCCTTCCACGGCCTGGACAAGGACGGCGGTATCGTCGGCAACGACCAGCACCGGCAGTCCACGGCGTAGATCGAAGATGGCCCGTTCAACCTGATGCATGATGATCTCCTTGAATGCCTTGTCCCGCCATGGCGGACTGCGCATGATGACGTCTTCCCCTCGCGCCGGAGGCCCGATGCCTGTCCATGACGCCCCTTATACTGAATACCGATGATGACTGGCCTGAATGCCGATGCTGCCTGGCAGGCGCTGCGGGATGCCCGTGATGGTGCCAATCTCGTAGACCTGGCCGGTGGCCGGTTGCACCTGAAAACCACCAGCTGGCAGGCGGATTCGCCCGTCGATGACGAGGCCCGCGACCTGCTCGATTGCCTGACCCCCCTGGTGATGCAGCCGGGACGCCTGGCGATCGCCCAGCTCGGGCAGAGCCTCGACGGGCGGATCGCCACCCAGAGCGGCCACTCCCACTATATCAACGGGCTGGAGAGCCGCGTCCATCTCCACCGCCTTCGCGCCCTGGTGGATGCCGTGGTGGTCGGGGCCGGCACGGCGAGCGAGGACGACCCCCTGCTCACCGTGCGCCATGTCGAGGGACGCCAACCGACGCGGGTGATCCTCGATCCCCGGGGTCGTGTCCCCTCGACTCTCCAGCTGTTTCGTGAATCGCTGCCTGGCGAGGCCAGGGCCCCGACGCTCCACCTGGTCGGCGATACCGTCGAGCTCGTGGAGGCCAGTGCCGGGCATGTGACACGGATACGACTGCCCCTGTCGGAAGGCAGCTTCTCGCCCGCTCGGGTGCTCGATGCCCTGGCCGAGCGAGGGTTTCGTCACGTGCTGATCGAGGGCGGCGGCGTGACGGTGTCGCGCTTCCTCGAAGCCGGCGTGCTCCATCGGCTGCACCTGCTCGTCGCACCGCTGTTGATCGGGTCCGGACGCCCGGGTCTGGCCATGACACCCATCGCCACCCTGGACCAGGCCTACCGTCCGCGGGCGCGCACCTTCCGTTGTGGGGACGACACCCTCTTCGATCTCGACCTGACCAGATCCTGAGCCAGGTGGCTCGGCGTCAGCCGATGCCGCGCGACGGGTCGGGCCAGGATGTCACGATGCCCTACCATCACGCCGAGTTCCCCGGACTTAAGGCCCGACAGGCGACGCTCTCGCCATTCGGCGAGGCGACTCGCGTCCGTGGGCGCCTGTTCCAGGGCGGCATCATGCCAGCCAGTGACCAGGGCCTCGACCAGGCCGAGTCCCTCGGTATCACCGGCGATCAGATGCCAGGGGGTGGCGGCGCCATCGACCCGGAAGCCGGCTTCGGTCAGGCAGGTCGTCAGGATGGCGGGCGCCTCCCCCCCCAGGGCCTGACCCAGCCCCTTGTCGCGTACCTGATGGGCCTGGAAGAGGGTGCGCACGGCGATGTCCTCGCCGTCCTCCAGGCGCTGGCCCTGAGGATCCAGGAAGGCCCAGTCACCGTCCACGCTCAGGGTGATCAGCATTGCCTGGTGCCACCGGGCACAGGCCTGGACAAGCGATTCCACCCAGGAGCGGGACACCAGATCGAAGAGGGCCGACGCCACGACCAGGTCGCTCCCGGCCAGGAAGGCCTCGTCCACCGAGGCCAGGTCGCGGCAGGAGGTATCCACGCTCAACCGGTCGCCGGATAGATCGCGAAGAAGGCCTGACCGTCGTCGGGCATGGGCCAGCAGGTCGTTGTCGTGGTCGAGCAATCGCCAGTGTTGGGGACCGGGCAGTCGCGGGGCCAGGAACCGCAGGTTGCTGCCGCTGCCACTGCCCAGGTCGAGGATCCGATGGGTGCCGGGGCGTTGCCCCAGCCAGTCCGCCGCCAGTCCGGTCAGTCGGTGACTGCGTGAGCGACCATCCAGGGATTCGCGACGCTCGAGCCAGTTGATAGAGAAGACATTGGAAGGGCGTTGTGGGGTATCCAAACCCAGCGCGGCCACGAAGCGCTCACCGGCTTGCTGCCAGTCACCCAGTTCGGCCCTGGCCTGACGGGCACCCAGGCGCAGCCGACGCCGCCAGTCGGGATCGTCGAGCCAGCGCACCAGGGCATCGCGAAGCGCCGGGGCATCGCCGGGGGGCAGGGTCATGCCCGCGGCAGGCGGCAGGGTATCGGCCAGGGCCCCGCCGCTGGTGGTGATCACCGGCAGGCCCCGGGCCAGGGCCTCGGTGACGACCATGCCGTAGCCCTCGTAGTAGGAGGGCAGCACGAAGAGATCCGCCCGATGGTAGGCGGCGGCCAGTCCCTGGGCATCCTTCTCGCCCGACCAGTGCAGGCGCTCGGACAGCCCCCGTCGATTCGTCTCGGCAACGAGTCTGGCCGCATAGTCGGGATCGCGCTCATGGCTACCCACGGCCTCGCATTCCCAATCCCGGTCGGTGAGCCCGGCCAAGGCCTCGATGAGTAGGTCCTGGCCCTTACGGGGCGTCAGCGTAGCGACACACAGCAGGCGTTGGGGGCGATCGTCGTCTTCCAGGTCCAGGGCGGAAGCGGCCAGCGACGCGGCCTCGACACCCGGTTCCACCACTCGAATGCGCTCCTCGGCCACCCCGAACCGTGACAATCCGCGGGCGGTATGGGCACTGGTGACGATGACCCGCCTGGCGGCCGCCAGGGCCCGCGTCTCGCTCTCCATGAAGGCCTGGCGTCGGGAAGGGTCCAGGCCCGTCTCGTCGGCCAGCGGGTGATGCACCAGTGCCAGGATTCGCAGGCGATCCGCGTGGGGCTCGACCTGTTCGGGCAGCCCGCCCATGGCCAGGCCGTCGATCAGCACCCGGGCACCATCGGGAAGGGCCGCCAGGGCCGTCGCCATGCTCTCTCGCGCACGGGCATCGGGTGCGGGGAAGCGACCGTCGAGGCCGACCACCTCCACCCGCCAGCCCTGCTCGCGAAGCGCTGCCACCATCCGTGCGTCATACACATAGCCGCCGGTGAACTGGTCCGGGTCGCCGGCCACGATCAGGGTAAAGTCGGGCACGTCGAGAGACCCCATCACAACTCGCCCTCGTAACTGGCCCAGGCCACATGGGACTCGTGAAGGGTCACGCACATGGCGTCCAGGCCGTTGGCCGCCTCTCCCAGGTGGCCCAGTTGAATGGCCGTGGCCAACCGCTCGAAGATCACACTGGCCATGAACTCCGTGGTGGTGTTGCGACCCTGGAATTCATCCACTTCATCGAGGTTGTGGAAGTTGAATTCGCCGAGCACCGCCTTCACCGCCTCGCCGGCGAGGCCGATATCCACCACCAGGCCATCGTTGTCCAGTTCCCGGCGCTGGAAGCAGACATCGACCACATAGGTAGCACCATGGGTGCGCTGGGCGGGGCCGAAGATCTCACCGCGGAAGCTGTGGGCGATCATGAAATGGTCGCGTACGGTCAGGCGATACATGCTGGGGTTTCCTCGAATCAAGTGGATGTCGGGTAGCGCAGGCGATGGCAGAGCACCTTGCCGCTGCCTGCCACCAGGGACGGCATCAGGTCGGGCAGGTTCCGGAAGTCGCTCTCGCCGCTGATCAGGGCGTCGAGTCGCGCATCGCCGAGGAGTTTCAGGGCAAGTGCCAGGCGACGGCGATGATCCCAGCGTGGCGACCGCTCGGGCGGCAGGCGGCCCACCTGGCTGGCCCGCAACCTGAGGCGGCGGGAATGGAAGGCCTCGCCGAGTGGCAGCGACACCTCGCTGGCACCGAACCAGCTCATCTCGACGATACCGGCTTCCAGGCCGGCCAGTGTCAGGGCCAGACGCAGCCCCGCCGGGTTACCGCTGGCGTGGATGACGAGGTCATTGTCCCGCTGGGCACGCTCGGGGGAGGCGAAGGCGATGCCCAGGGCGGCGGCCAGCGGTTCACGGCCCGCCTCGACATCCACCAGCTGGACACGGGTACCCGGGATGCCCGCACAGAGCCAGGCCACCAGGGTCCCGACGACACCGGCCCCGACGACGGCGATGCGGTCTCCCACCCCGGGAGACGCATCCCAGACGCCGTTGATGGCGGTCTCCATGTTGGCCGCCAGCACCGCCCGCTCGGCCGGCAGCCCGTCGGGTAAGGGCGTCACGGCTGTGGCTGGAACCACGTAGCGGTCCTGATGAGGATGCAGGCAGAAGACCTCTCGTCCGATCAGCCCCGGATCGCCCGCCTCGACCACGCCGACGCTGACATACCCGTACTTGACCGGCCCCGGGAAATCGCCCGACTGGAAGGGCGCCCGCATGCGTTGCCATTCGCTCTCCGGCACCCGTCCCTGGAACACCAGGGATTCGGTACCCCGACTGATGCCGCTGAACAGGGTTCTGACCCGCACCTCGTCCGGGCCGGCCTCGGGCAAGACTTCCTCGCGCAGGGCACCGTGGCCGGGAGCCAGGGTCCAGAAGGCGGTAGCGGTAGCGGTGTCAGTGTCGACGGGCATGAGCACATCCGGTGAATCGGCAAGATGACATCGATCAGGCAGGCGTCCTGTTTCTGATCCCCATATACATCTACAATAATGATACAAATACGTTACATCGCACAAGCCGAATGCATCGCCTCGACATTCGGCGTCGACCGGTCCTGACGTCTCGGTACAATACTGACAATCTGTCATGGAAGACTATCCTCCCACGCCTCGCCCGGGACCCAACCTCGCCCATGGAGATACCCAGAGCCCCACAACGGATGATCCGGCAGGAATTGTCGGTCACCCTGGCCTGCCAACTGATCCTGGTCGCCATGCTGGCGTACTGGCTGGAGACAGGCCCCCTGACGGCGCTTGTCGCCATGGGCGTCCAGATGACCATCGCGGGATGTCTGGTGCATACCGTCCCCGACGACTGGCGTCGCCTGGGCTGGGCCAATCGGGTCACCCTGGCGCGCGGTGTCCTGGTGGCCCTGCTGGCGGGCGTCCTGACCGACCCGGTGGCGCTGTCTCGCCACGCCGGCTTCTTCGCCGCCCTGTCTCTGCTGGCCTTGATGCTGGATGGGGTGGATGGCTGGGTGGCCCGCCGAACGGGATCCGCCAGTGAGCTCGGGGCCCGTTTCGATATGGAACTGGATGCCTTCTTCATTCTCGTGCTATGCCTTGCCTTGATGGTGCTCGGCAAGGTCGGTGTCTGGGTCGTCGCCATCGGCGCCATGCGCTATGCCTTCGTGCTGGCCGGCTGGCGACTGCCCTGGCTGATGGCGCCCCTGCCCGAGAGCCGCCGTCGCAAGGCCGTCTGTGTCTGGCAGGTGGCCGCGCTCATGATCGCCCTGCTGCCCCCGATCGGCTCCACTCTGACCTGTTGGCTCGCCGCTACAGCACTTGTCGGGCTCGGCCTGTCGTTCGCCGTGGATATTCGCTGGCTATATCGACATGCCGCCCATGGGCCCGGCGGCTGATTGACGAGGCTGGCAAGTCGTGGCCAGCCTGCTAGACTCATGCCTTCGCTTGACGGGGTGCCGATGAAACTCCGGATCGTCACCAACCTCCGGAGTCGATATGGCCTATCGTTTCACCGATCTGACGGCGGCCTGCCAGGACGACTGGCGGGCCTATATCGAACATGAATTCGTCCGCAAGCTGGGTACCGGTACCCTGGAAGAAGGTGCCTTCCGCCACTACCTGCAGCAGGACTACCGCTTCTTGATCCACTTCGCCCGCGCCTTTGCGCTGGCCGCCTACAAGAGCTGGACACTGGCCGATCTACGCCAGGCCCATGAGGGCCTCAAGGCGATTCTCGATGTGGAACTCGACCTGCATGTCGGCTACTGCCGCGATTGGGGCATCAGTGAGGAGGACCTCGCCACCCTGCCCGAAGCACGCGCCACCCTGGCCTACACCCGCTATGTGCTGGATACCGGTAACCGCGGCGACCTGCTCGACCTGCACGTGGCCCTCGCCCCCTGCCTTATCGGTTACGGCGAGATCGCCAACTGGCTAAATGCCCAAGCCTTCACCGTCCGCGGCGACGCCAATCCCTATGACGCCTGGATCGCCATGTACGAGGGCGACGACTTCCAGGCCGCCATGCGCGCCGAGCTCGACTGGCTCGACGCACGTCTGGCCGATGCCACCCCGGCACGCTTCGCCGAGCTCGTCGAGGTGTTTCGCGACGCCACGCGTCTGGAGATCGACTTCTGGCAAATGGGGCTCGATCAAAGCGATTGACCCGGCTGCCGCTTCGCCCGCCGATGCCGGCGGGTATCACCACGCTTGACGGGGTGCCGTTGAAGACGGCTGAGATCATGCGCTTGCAAGCATGGATCCCGTTGAACCTGAACTGGCTAGGACCAGCGTAGGGATCAAGCGACATGCCGCCATGGCGCTCCACGTCTGGCTGCCCCTGTCCTCCCAGCTGTCCTCCCTGAAATCACCACAACCCCCAAGGGAGAACACCCATGACCAAGACAACCCCGTTTCTGGCCGATACTGCCAAGGTCGACGCCGCCGCCGTGCAGCCGCTTCCAGGCTCACGCAAGGTCTACATCGATGGCTCGCGCCTGGATATCCGCGTGCCCTTCCGCGAGATCTCACTCTCGCCAACCCGCACCTCAGGCGCCGACGAGGAAAATCCGCCGCTGCTGGTCTACGACACCTCCGGCCCCTACACCGACCCGAGTGCCAAGATCGACCTGCGCCGTGGCCTGCCCGAGCTGCGTCGCACCTGGATCGAGGCGCGCAACGACACCGAGTTCCTCGACGGCCCCACCTCCGAGTACGGAAATCGCCGCGCCAACGACCCGATGCTCGCCCAGCTGCGCTTCGATCTGACCCGCACGCCGCGACGCGCCAGGGAAGGGAAGAACGTCACCCAGCTCCACTACGCCCGCCAGGGGATCATCACCCCGGAGATGGAATTTATCGCCATCCGGGAGAACCAGCGCCGCCAGACCCTGGGCACGGCAGAGGTCGAGCGCATCCTGGGGCATCAGCATCCGGGGCAGGGCTTCGGCGCTCGGCTGCCGGAGGAGATCACCCCGGAATTCGTGCGTCGTGAGGTGGCCGAGGGTCGCGCGATCATTCCCTGCAATATCAATCACCCGGAGTCGGAGCCGATGATCATCGGCCGCAACTTCCTGGTAAAGATCAATGGTAACTTGGGCAACTCGGCGGTGACTTCCTCCATCGAGGACGAGGTCGACAAGATGACCTGGGGCATCCGCTGGGGCGCGGACACCATCATGGACCTGTCCACCGGGCAGAACATCCACGAGACCCGCGAGTGGATCCTCCGCAACGCGCCGGTGCCCATCGGCACGGTGCCGATCTACCAGGCGCTGGAGAAGGTCAATGGGGTGGCAGAGGAGCTCACCTGGGAGGTGTTCCGCGACACCCTGATCGAGCAGGCCGAGCAGGGTGTGGACTACTTCACCATCCACGCCGGGGTGCTCTTACGCTACGTGCCGCTGACCGCCAAGCGGGTCACCGGCATCGTCTCTCGCGGCGGTTCGATCATGGCCAAGTGGTGCCTCTTCCATCACCGGGAAAGCTTCCTCTACACCCACTTCGAGGAAATCTGCGAGATCTGCAAGCGCTACGATGTGGCCTTCTCGCTGGGTGACGGCCTGCGCCCGGGCTCGGTGGCCGACGCCAACGACGCGGCCCAGTTCGCCGAGCTGGATACCCTGGGCGAGCTGACCCATATCGCCTGGAAGCACGACGTTCAGGTGATGATCGAGGGCCCCGGCCATGTGCCCATGCACCTGGTGAAGGAGAACATGGACAAGCAGCTGGAGGTCTGCGACGAGGCGCCCTTTTACACCTTGGGGCCGCTGGTCACCGACATCGCGCCGGGCTACGACCACATCACCTCCGGCATCGGCGCGGCGATGATCGGCTGGTACGGCTGCGCCATGCTCTGCTACGTGACTCCCAAGGAGCATCTGGGCCTGCCCAACAAGGACGACGTCAAGACCGGCATCATCACCTACAAGATCGCCGCCCATGCCGCGGACCTCGCCAAGGGGCATCCTGCCGCGCAAAGGCGTGACAACGCGCTCTCCAAGGCGCGCTTCGAGTTCCGCTGGGAAGACCAGTTCAATCTAGGCCTCGACCCGGACACCGCCCGTTCGTATCACGACGAGACCCTGCCCAAGGACTCCGCCAAGGTGGCACACTTCTGTTCGATGTGCGGGCCGAAGTTCTGCTCCATGAAGATCAGCCAGGAGGTGCGCGACTACGCTCGGGACAACGGCCTCGACGGAGATCAGGAAGCGGTGATGAAGGGCATGGAGGAGCAGGCGGAGGCGTTCCGCCGCAAGGGCGGCGAGCTCTACCAAGAGGTATAAGGGTCACGCTGGCCCGAAGGAATCACTACGCCGGCCTCTGGCCGGCGTACTCGTGTCTGGCAGCCATTACAGCGAATGGTGAATTGATCGCGGAATGGAGAGGGATTAGCCTAGCGGGATTTCCATCGCAGTGACCGATGCATCTCACACCCGCCTCGATGCGACGATCGCAACACAGGGAACGCAAATCATGAACAGCAAGATCAAGGTGGATGCCCCTCTCGTCATCCTGCACGGCGACGAGATGGCACAGGTGGCCTTCGAGAGGATCCTCGAGATGTTCGTCACCACCCCACTGGATATTGACCTGGTGGAGATCGACCTCTCCGCCGAATACCGACTGCTCACCAACGGCCAGGCGGTCATCGATGCCATCGAGGCACTCAATCGACATGGCGTGGGAGTGAAGAATGCCGGCATGACGGTCAATCGCGAGCAGTTGGGCGAACTGCTGGCCGCCCACCCCGAACTCGATGGCACCACACTGCACCCGCTCGCCACCAAATCGCCCAATGGCGCCATCCGCAAGGGGATCGGCGGCAACATCACCCGCGAGGACATCCAGTTTCGCAACCTCCAGGTAAAGACGCCGGACTGGGTCGGCCGCGATATCGAGGTCGATACCATGGAGGACGGCGGCATCAAGGACAGCTTCAATGAGTTGTCCCGTGCCACCGGCGTGATCAAGCTGATGTTCGTCGGCAGCAGCGGCGACCCGGAAGAGCTCCACCGCCGAGAGGTCAAGAAGGGTGACCCCTGGCTGCTCGCCACCAATGACATCGATGACGTGAGGGCCTGGGCCCACCGCTTCTTCCAGCGCGCCATCGACGAGAAGCGCGACATCCACCTGGGCCTGAAGGACACCGTGATCGCCGGCTACGACGGCGTCATGCGCGCCGCCATCGAGGCCATCTACGAGCAGGATTACCGAGTGCAGGTCGAGGCGCTGGGGCTCGAGTACCACTATGAACTGATCGACGCCCAGGCCGCTCGCCTGGTGGCCAACCCGCCGGAGCGGGCACTCTGGGGCGTACCGGACAACACCACCGGCCGCAAGCTCCACAAGCTGGTCGAACAGCTCAAGGTGCACGGCATTCCCAGCCGCAAGGCCCATGTGTCGTTATCACGGATGAGTGCCGGCGGCGGTGACCAGTATGGCAGCTACAACATGCCCGCACGGGAAGACGGGATCCTCAAGGTCATCGTCGACGGCGAAGAGAAGCATGCCAGACGCGTCAAGCAGGGCGATCCCATCCTGCTGATGTCCAACGACCACGAGGCCATCAAGGACTGGGTCGGCCAGGTATTCCGCGATGCCTCGCACAAGCAGAAGGAGGTCTATTTCGGCCTCAAGCGCGAGTACATGGAATACGACGAGGTCTTCAGCAAGGTCATCACGGACGTGCGTCGCGAGCTGGCCGATGCCGACACGCCACCGCCCTCCTTCATGATCATGCGGCCCTCCAGTCAGCTGATCAAGATGATCACCGACCCGCCGAGAAACGCCCTCTACCCGGCGCAGAACCTCGACGGCGACATCTTCTCGGATATCTCCGCCGCCCTGGGAGGCAGCCTGGCCACCGCCAGCTCGATCATCGAGAGCCGCAGCGGCACCATGCTCTTCGAGGCACCCCATGGCACCGCCCACGATCTCTACCTGAGCTATCGGGAGAGCGACGGCAAGGTGGCCAACTTCAATTCCTCGGCGCTGATCTACGCCGTGGCCAATGCCCTGGAAACCCTGGGCGAACGCGACCACAACACCGCTCTCGTCGACTACGCCACCCGCCTCAAGGCCGCGCTGATCGACACCGTCGACGACGGCATCATCACCGGTGACATCAAGGGCAAGACCACCGACCCCGCCGCGGAGAAGGTCGTCGACATGCAAGGGTTCCTCGATGCGGTCGAGGCACGTCTAGCTTCCTGACCCACCATAGGACAGAGGTCTAGCGTCATGCATAAGCCATGACGGGATAGCCAACCTATCCGAAAACACAAAGGGCCCCGCCACCGATCTTCGGTGGCGGGGCCCTTTTCGGCCTGAAGCACTATCAGAACCGGTAGCGGACACCCAGGCTTGCGGCATCGAAGGTAGCCTCGGAGGTATCCAGATAGCGCATGTAGTCGGCACCGACGGCCAGGTTGGGCGCCACATCGAACTCGGCACCCGCGCCATAGGAGACGTCGCTGTCATCACCGACATCGAAATCGACCTCGGTACCGCCCAGGAGACCGAAGATCCGGAATTCCTGGGAGATCGGCAGGATACCCTTGGCGTAGATACCCGCCAGGGACTTCAGGTCAGCCGGGCCATCCGAGCCACCGGTACCGAGATGCGTTTCCACCGCGAAATAATCGTTGAACTGGATGCCACCGTTCAACCGCAAACCGACGCTGTCACGGCTACTTCCCGTGTCCGGATCGATTTCCCAGAACATGGCGTCAGCACCGACATAAGGCTGCATGACCATGGGTTGCTGGGCCTGGGCAGTCGTGACGGCAAAGGTGGCGATCAGGGCAGAAGTCATCGCGGTAATCGTCAGACGTTTCATGACATCCTCCTTATTAATGAACACTGTTTCCTAACACTGATAAGTGTGGTCTCTCACCACCGGACACGCAAGGGCAGAAATGTGCAATTATGCGCCCTATCCTGTCGCACGATAGCGACGACTCGAATCGTACGCATTGCCATAACTGGCATTTCTCTGACTGACACACAGATGAAAAGGGTCGAGAAGGCGACGGCATAGCGTAATTCCAGGGCCAGGGGTCGGGACGGAGCAACAGACCCACCCATGGTAGACTAAAGTACAAACTTTGATAGACGGCACAGAGACGTCTCGACTAGGGAGAGGTTCCCCGATGACACCGCCAGACAACCGTCGAGCACCACAGGTATTGCTGTTGGTCCCCACCGTCGAAGGCGTCGGCCTGACCTCCGCCTGTCTGGGGCTGATCCAGGCGCTGGATGCCATCGGCCTCAAGGCCGGCTTCTTCAAGCCGTTGCGCCAGGACGAACTCAATGGAGAAGGTCCCGACCGCTCTACCGTCCTGGTCGCCAACACCCTGGGCCTGCATCCTCCCGCCCCCCTTCCCCAGGAACGGATGGAGCGCCTGTTGCGAGATGATCGCCTCGATACCCTGATGGAAGAGGTGGTGGCACTTCAGGAACAGGCTCTGCATTCCCCTCCCCGGCACCCACCGGAACTGCTTGTCGTCGAGGGGCTAGTCCCGACGCACCACACGACCTACGCGACACAGATCAACACCCAACTGGCCCATGCCCTGAATGCCCGTATCATTCTGGTGGGCACCGGTGACATAGCCGACCCCGGGGAAATGGCAGAGCAGCTGGAAATTCATGCCAGGGTCTTCGGTGGCCTCAGCTCGTCACGCACCCTGGGCTGTATCCTGATGCGCAGCAGAAACCTGTCCGATGGCAAGGATCACGCGGGGCTGGCACCCGGTACGGTCACTCCGCTGCTCGACGACGCCCAGGTCGATGCCCTGCGACGCTACGCCCCCTCCCTGGCCACGGACCGCTTCCAGTTGATCGGTGTCGTGCCCTATTCGGACGCACTCAGCGCTCCACGGGTGCTGGATGTCGCCAGGGCCCTGGATGCTCGATTCCTGAGCCAGGGAGACGCCGACCAGCGACGCGTCATGTCCACCAGTCTCTGCGCCCGCAGTGCGGCCAATGCCCTGCATATCTTCCGTCCCGGGAGCCTGATCGTGACCTCCGGGGATCGCGACGATGTCGTGCTGGCAACGGCACTGGCCACCATGAATGGTATCCCCCTGGCGGGGGTGCTGCTGACCAACGGCTACCTGCCCGGCGACAACATGATCGAGATGTGCCGTCCGGCACTGAACACCGGCCTGCCGGTCCTTTCCATCGACAGCAACAGCTACGCGACCGCGCAGAGACTCGGCCAGATGGGCAACGACATCCCGATGGATGACAACCAGCGAGCCGAGAGGGTCGCCGGCTTTGTCGCCGCCCACATCGACCTGGAATGGCTCAGGGATCATCTCAGTCAGGGCTATGTCCATCACCTCTCGCCCTCGGCCTTCCGCCACCAACTGGTCAAGAGGGCCCAGCAGGCCGACAAGCGCATCGTGCTCCCCGAAGGCACCGAGCCCCGCACCCTGGAAGCCGCCGCCATCTGCCAGCGACGTGGCATCGCTCGCTGCGTATTGCTCGGCAAGCGTGAGGAGATCGAGCGAGTCGCCCGTAACCACGATATCACCCTGCCTGAGGGGCTCGAGATCATCGACCCGGACAGACACCGCAAGCGCTATGTGGCCGCCATGGTGGAACGTCGCTCCGGCAAGTTGAACAGGCTGACCGCCCATGCCCAGCTTCACGACACGGTGGTGCTGGGCACCATGATGCTCCAGCTCGACGAAGTGGATGGCCTGGTTTCGGGGGCGATGCATACCACCGCCAATACGGTTCGCCCGGCCTTCCAGTTGATCAAGACCGCGCCCGGCTACCGCCTGGTGTCGTCGATCTTCTTCATGCTGCTTCCCGAACAGGTGGTGGTCTACGGTGACTGTGCGATCAATCCCGATCCCGATGCCGAGGCCCTGGCCGAGATCGCCCTGCAGAGCGCGAGGTCTGCCAAGGCCTTCGGGATCGACCCCAGGGTGGCCATGATCAGCTACTCCACGGGGGATTCCGGCGAGGGGGTCGACGTGGACAAGGTCCGCCTCGCCACCCGCATCGCCCGGGAGCGAGACCCCGACCTGTGCATCGACGGTCCCATGCAATACGATGCCGCCGCCATCGAGAGCGTGGGTCGCCAGAAGGCCCCGGATTCCCCCGTGGCGGGCCGGGCCACGGTCTTCGTCTTCCCCGACCTCAATACCGGCAACACCACCTACAAGGCCGTGCAGCGCAGCGCCCAGGTGGCCAGCATCGGGCCCATGCTGCAAGGCCTCAACAAGCCGGTGAACGACCTTTCCCGCGGCGCCCTGGTCGACGACATCGTCTACACCATCGCCCTGACCGCCATCCAGGCCGACCAGGATGCCATGCCGACGGGAGAGTCCCTGGCCAATCCGGAATAGACACGGCTGCCAATCACCCGCATTTCCGCTACCGCTGCTGGCCCCCGTTAGCGCTTCGGAATATGCTGATTGGCACAAAAAAACCTTCGGTCACGAAGGCCTGGAATCAACACGGAGAACGAAATGGCCGGTTTGTTACCCGATGTCGACCCCGAGGGTCTGCTGGAATATTCGGTGGTCTACACCGACCGTGCGCTGAACCATATGTCGGCGCGGTTTCAGGGCGTGATGAGAGAGGTCTCCGCTACCCTCAAGGATGTCTATCATGCCCACAGCGCCGTGATCGTGCCGGGCAGCGGCACCTTTGGCATGGAGGCCGTCGCCCGACAATTCGCCAAAAACCGACACTGCCTGGTGATCCGCAACGGCTGGTTCAGTTACCGCTGGAGCCAGATCCTCGAGATGGGTCGCATTACCCCGCATATCGAAGTGCTGAAGGCCCGGCGTCTCGACGACACCGATCCTGCCTCGCCCTTCACTCCCCCGCCCATCGAGGAAGTCCTCGAGTCGATCCGTTTCAATCATCCCGACGTCGTGTTTCTCCCCCATGTGGAGACGGCTTCGGGAATGCTGTTGCCGAACGACTACCTGCGTCGGATCGCCGAGGCCATCCATGAACTGGGGGGGCTCATGGTGCTGGACTGCATCGCCTCCGGCGCCCTCTGGGTGGACATGCAGGACCTCGGCATCGACGTGCTGGTCAGCGCCCCACAGAAGGGCTGGAGCGCCTCCCCCTGCTGCGGCATGGTGATGCTCTCGCACCAGGCACGGGAGATCATCGAGGAGACCACGAGCACGAGTTTCGCCTGCGATCTCAAGAAGTGGCTGTCGATCATGGAAACCTACGAGAAAGGCGGCCATGCCTACCACGCCACTCTGCCCACCGATGGCCTGGTGACGCTGCGCGACGTGATGCGTGAAATCGAGGCCTATGGCCTGGAAAAGGTCCAGGAAGAACAATGGGAGCTCGGCCGGCGGGTCAGGGCCATGCTAGCGGAACACGGCTTCACCAGTGTTGCCGCCCCCGGCTTCGAAGCACCGGGCGTGGTCGTCAGCTACAGCGATGATCCGCAACTCGTCTCCCGCTTCGCCGAGGCGGGTGTCCAGGTCGCCGCCGGCGTACCGCTGATGTGTGACGAGGGCGAGGAATTCAAGACATACCGCATCGGCCTGTTCGGCCTCGACAAGCTACACGACCCCGAGCGCAGCCTCGAAAACCTCGAGAAGGCCCTGCGCCGGGTGGAAGCCAGCCAGGAAAACTGAGAACGCTCGACGCGCGAGGGCGACCCGAAAGGGTCGCCCTCCGGCGTCGATGGCCGACGCTATCCAGGAGAATCCTCAGGATTCCGACATACCTCGTGGCGTGATCCCCAGACGATTGTCGACGGACTTGACCCCTGGAATATTCTCGGCGGCCACCTGCGCGGCCAGTTTCTCCTCCTGGCCGGTCACCAGGCCCCAGAGTTGAACCTCACCGTCGGTCACGATGACGTTGACCCGGTAGGCCACCAGACCGGTATTGTCCTCGATTTCCTTGATCACGGCCTCGCGGATCTCACGATCATCGGCAAGCACCGGCGTATCCGCTACCGTGACGGAGAAGCCTCTGAGCAG
Organism: Halomonas sp.; assembly: GCA_024636705.1. Taxonomy (GTDB): domain Bacteria; phylum Pseudomonadota; class Gammaproteobacteria; order Pseudomonadales; family Halomonadaceae; genus Halomonas. The sequence continues at coordinate 12,107 of JAGXGN010000133.1, read as the reverse complement.
GTCGGCACGACTCACGATACCCACCAGCTTTCCCTCCCTGACCACCGGCACCCGCTTGATACCATGCTTCTCGAGCAGGGCGGCGATACTGTAGAGGGGCTCGTCCTCCTCGATGGTGATCGGGTCAGGCGTCATGATCTCGCTGGCCTTGCGACCATGCGACTTGACGTAGTCGACGGGATTGTTGCCTGACAGCCATTTCAGCCACCAGGATTTGTGCTTGTCGCCCTCGCTTTTCACACGACGCAGCAGGTCATTCTCGCTGACGATACCGAGCACCTGATCATCGTTATCTACCACTGGCACCGCGCTGATCCCGTGCTCCAGCAGCAGGCTGGCGATCCCCTGTACCTCAGCCCCGGGGTCCACGCTGATGACATTGGGGGTCATGACGTCGACGGCTTGCATAATGGTCTCTCCTTGAAATCTCTTGGGATGACATATCAATAAGCGTTCTATCCTACCCTCAGGCCATCCCGTTACCAAATAACCTGCTGATAAGAAGCATAGTAAGGACATGGTACCCGCGCATTGATCCTCGGCAGGTTATGGCCATTCAACGCTACCGAGACGGCTGACAGGCGCCTCTCCGACTCATGAGGCAGCCGGGGAGGCGCCGCGGGCACTGGTGTCGCCTTCGGGGTCGGCGATTCCGGCTTCCCCAGGCTCGCGACCGCTGGCATCCCGAGACTCGACGCCTTCGCCGGTGCCATCAAATCGATCGCCGCCCTGCCCCTCCATGCTGATGCTGAGACGTGGGATCCCGAGGTCCATTTCCTGGGCTTCAAGACGCTGCTTGAGCAGCAGGTTGAAGGCACGGGCGACGTCCCACTGCATCTCGGGAGCGGTGCGGAGGCGCATCCTCAGGATCGGACAGCCGTCCTCGAAACTGTCGATACCCTGCATCTCCAGCGGCGACCAGATGTGGTGGCGCATCATCGGGTCCTGGCGCAGCTCTTGGGCGGTTTCCTGCATGAGGGTCACGGTATCGTCGATCTTCATGTCGTAGGGAATCCGGATCTTCATCAGCGCGATGCCGAACTGCCGTGACATGTTGTGGATCGACTCGATGCGACTGAAGGTAATGATATGCACGACGGCATCGAGGTCACGAAGTCGCACGGTGCGCAGGGTGAGACCCTCGACGGTGCCGATGTTGCCGTTGATACGCACGAAGTCGTCGACCGCCAGGGAATCCTCGATGAGGATGAAGATGCCGGTGATCAGGTCTTGTACCAGGGTCTGGGCCCCGAAGCCGACGGCCAAACCGATCACCCCGGCACCGGCCAGCAGCGGTGTAACATTCACCCCCAGATTGGCCAGCCCGACGATCGTGGCGATGACCACGATGGTCACGAAAATCACATTGCGGATCATCGGCGTGATGGTCTGGGCACGGGCCGAGTTGATGCGTCGACCACGGGAACGGGCCGTGGTCGTCAAGGCACGATTGATGGCAGTGTCGGCGAAGATCCAGGCCAGCCAGGCCAACAACACCGTAAGGCCGATACCCAGCAGCGCCTGACCGATGCGCGCACTGGCCAACCCCTGCTGGCCGATGCCGAGGAGCGAGCCCCCCCACACCTGCAGTGACAGCTCTACGAACACCAGCCAGGACACCACATGGGAAAGGGCATAACCGAAACGCTCGAGGCGCTTGCGGTAGTCACTGAGCCGCCGCTGCTTGATTCGACGCTGGGCCTGTCGCCGGATCAGGCCGGTGACCACCAGCGTCAGCACCAGCAAGGCGGCCGAGATGATCGAGCGTGCCAGGGCCGTGCCCACATCGCCGACGCTGACGAAGATCGCCACCAACGACCCCCCCACCAGCAGGAGTGCTGGAATGTGCCAGAGCCTGCCAATCACCCTGATGATCTCTGCCGAACCGCCGCTGGCGCGTCGATGCCGATAGGGGCGATTGCGAATCAGATGCTTGATGGGGCGCTTGAAGCGCAGTATGAACCGACCGCTGATCATCGCCGCCAGCATATTGGCCAGTACCGACAGCAGGCTGGCCAGCTCGCTGCCCATCATCTCGCTCAGTCGTGAGGAATTGAACGCATCTCCCAGTGCCACCAGGGCACCGAGCACGAAAAGTGGCCTCAGGGCCTGCTGCTGCAGGATCCGGACGGCAACGAAGCGATGTCCCTGCGCAAACACCGAGACAAAGGTCTCCACCACCACCGAGAGGGTGCGACCGCAGAGCGAGACATAGGCCACGACCAGTGCCATGATTCGGCCGGGACTCTCGGGGACCAGTTGGGCGATACCCAGCACAAGCGCAAAGGCCAGGGCCCAGGGCAGCATGCGGCGGAAGAAATGCATGACCAGCAACCAGGCGGGAGGATCTCGCGGCAGGTCGAGGGGCCAATGTCGGCGCTTGGCCAGCAAGCGTCCCAGGGCGATCAGGATGACCAGCAGGCCCGCCCAGATCCCGAGCAATACCCCAGCCTCGATCAGGAACCGCACCAGTTCGACATTGCCCGTCTCGCCGACGAGGTCGCCGAAATCCTGCCAGCCCTGACGCAACTGCTGACGCCAAAGCTGCATGGGAGAATCGCCGGCATCGACCTGATCACCCAAGGTGTTGAAGGTGTCCGCCAGGGCACCCAGCAAGCCCTGCCCGGGGGGTATCGACCCCGAGTCGGCGGCCTCTTCATGGGCGGCCTGAATCCCCCGCAGATCCTCCAGCAGGGCGCCACGACGATCCGCATCCTCCAGGGTGGTGATGACCCGATCCAGGGATTCCTGGAAGGCCTGGGGATCATGTGCTGTCTCGCCGGAAGACGTTGTGGAAACGATCACCGGCAGGCTCAGCTGCTGGGCCTGAACCGGCAAGGCCAGCAAGCTCGCCACCATACCTATCACTATCAGCATCCAGAGACACAGCGAGGCCCGCATTGCCGGTGCAATACGCTCGGCCGGAATCGGGATGGGGCGGTGCAACTTGGGCAACATCGGCTCTCCACATCGGTCGTCGAAGAGGGCATCCTGCTGCCCCGGGTCAATATGATAGGCTGACGAACTCCCTTGCAACGCACAGGATGCCGTCATGACGCCGATACCGCCACCCGAACCCCTCAATCCCGAGGGGAAGACTCGATCCGTCGGGGTGGAAATCGAGTTTGCCGGCCTGCCGGCGAATGACACCGCCGAGCTGGTTCGTGAGCTTTTCGGCGGCAAGGTGGTAATGGTGAGCGCGCATCGACTCAAGGTCAGCGAGACTCGCTGGGGCGATTTCATGATCGAGCTCGACACCCAGTATGCCCATCCTGACGACGAGGTGATCAATACCGGTCCCCTGGACGATACGGAATGGGAGCGTCAACGCCACCAGATGAAGGTCGATTTCCATACCCGTACCCGGGAGCTGATCGGTGACGTGGTCACCGGGCTGGTTCCCACGGAGATCGTCTGCCCGCCCATTCCCTGGGACGAGCTGGACGACCTCGACGCCCTCTTCAAGGCACTGCGTGACCATGGGGCCAAGGGGACCGACGACAGTCTGCTGTATGGCTTCGGCCTGCACCTCAATCCGGAAGTCTCGAGTACCGAAGTCAGTGACATCCTCGACCACCTGCGTGCCTATATGCTGACGGCCGAATGGTTACGCGAGCAGATCGACGTGGACATCACCCGGGAGGTCCTCCCCCACGCCAATCCCTTTCCCAAGGCCTATGCACTGAAGATCCTCGACCCGGACTACTCACCGGACCTCGACACCCTGATCGGCGACTACCTGGTGCACAACCCGACCCGGAACCGCGAGCTGGACATGTTCCCGTTGTTCGCGCACCTGCGTCCCGACTACCCCCACCCGGTCTTCAGCGACAAGCTGGTCAAGCCCCGCCCGACCTTCCACTACCGGCTGCCGGATGCGCGGCTTTCCGAGCCGGGCTGGGGCTCGGTTCCCGAGTGGAACCGCTGGCTGGAGGTCGAACGGCTCGCGGCCGACAAGATCGCCCTTGCCGAACGCGCTACCGGCTATGTCACCAAGCACACTCAATCACCCATGACGCGCTGGCTACAGAAACTCAAGAGCTGGATGGGGGAAGCGTGAGTCGCCAACCTCGTCCCCTCATCGGCATCACCACCTCGGATGACAAGAGCCATATCGCCTGGCTCTTCGACTGGTTCGCCGTCTGGCGCCATGGCGGACACCCCTTGAGGCTGTCTCCATCGCGGCCCGTGCCAGAGGCACTCGATGGCCTGATCATCGGGGGTGGCGACGATATCCAGGCCCACCTCTACGCGGCCGAGGTGCAGATCGATGTGCGTGTCGACCCCCAGCGGGACGAGCTCGAGCTGGAACTGCTCGAAAGCTTCATCCCCCGGCAGACACCCGTGCTGGGCATCTGTCGTGGCGCCCAGTTGATCAATGTCTACCTCGGCGGCACCCTGGATCCGGACATCTACACCACCCATGAGGGACTCAAGCGTCGCCGCACGGTGCTTCCCCGCAAGACGGTGGACATCGTGGGGGACAGCCAGCTGCATCGCATCCTCAGGGTGAGCTGGTGTCGCATCAACAGCCTCCACCACCAGGCCGTCCAGAAAGCCGGGCGATCCATCGACATCGTCGCGCGGGACCGCAACGGCCTGGTGCAGGGTATCGAATCACGGGACCACGACTTCCTCATCGGTGTTCAGTGGCACCCCGAGTGGCTGATCTTCAATCGCCCCCAGCAGCGCCTGATCCGGGCCCTGGTCACGGCCGCCCGCCGCCATGGCGAGGAGAACGGCCGGCACAAATGACGACGGCCACCCGAAGGTGGCCGTCCTATAACAGGCATCACGCCAGGCCATTAACTCTCCAGGCTGGCATCCAGGGTGATCTCGGCATTGAACAGCTTGGACACCGGACAGCCCGCCTTGGCCTTCTCCGCGGCATCCTCGAAGGCTGCCTGATCGGCTCCCGGGATCTTCACCCGGGTCACCAGATGAATGCTCGGGATATGAAAACCGCCTTCCGGATCTTCGGCCAGGGTTACGGTGGCCTGGGTATCGATGCTCTCGGCCTCCAGGCCGGCCTCGCCCAGGATCAGCGACAGCGCCATGGAATAACAGCCGGCATGAGCGGCGCCGATCAACTCTTCCGGATTGGAGCCCGCCTGGCCCTCGAAACGCTGGCGGAAGTCATAGGGCGTGTTCTTGAGGACACCACTCTCGGTGGAGACCGTTCCCTTGCCTTTCTTGAGGCTACCTTCCCAGCGAGCGGAGGCTGTCTTGGTAATGCTCATCGTTCACTCCTTGCGATTATCGGATGTATCGAAACCCTTGTGGCCGACTCACTGGATTTCAACCCAGGGCGGCCAGGGCGGCGTCGTAGTCGGGCTCTTCCTTGATCTCGGCAACCAGCTGGCTGTGGATCACCTTGTCCTGTTCGTCGAGCACCACCACGGCCCGGGCACAGAGCCCGTCCATGGATCCACTGCACAGCGCCACACCCCAGTTTTGACGGAAGTCCGACGACCGGAAGGTCGACAGGGTTTCCACGTTATCCAGCCCTTCGGCGCCGCAGAATCGCTTGGCGGCGAAGGGCAGGTCTGCCGACACCACCAGCACCACGGTGTTGTCCATCTTCGAGGCGAGTTCATTGAACCGGCGGGTGGACATGGCACAGGTCGGCGTGTCCACGCTGGGAATGATGTTGAGCACCTTGCGCTTGCCGACCCAGTTGGCCAGGGTCACATCCTGCAACTCCGGGTTGGCGAGTGTCAGCGGTGGTGCCGCCTGGCCGACTGCCGGAAGCTCACCAGCGACATCCACGGGGGTACCGGCACGGGTTACTTGCTTCATGCAAACTCCTTGCTGATCTGGACGTTAGTGTCATGCGAGTCAGAGACATACAGGGAAACCCTAGAGCTTACAGAGTCGCGCCGAGGGGAGCCATAGGATTTCCCTATGGCTATGGCGCGCCTTCGCGCAGGGCAGCCAGGGCCTCGCTCAGCGAGCGCCCGCCCAGGCGACGCATCTCGACGATATTGCGCTCGGGGATCGCTTCCGGGTCGAGGTAATGCGCCAGCGCCTGCTCCAGGCGCTCCTCGCGTAGCAGGTGCAGCATGGGCCAGGGAGAGCGATTGGTGAAATTGGCGGCATCCTCGGGCTCGGCATTCTCGAAGCAGTAGTCGGGATGAAAGCTCGCCAGCTGATAGATCCCCTCGTAGCCCTGCTGTGCCAGCAGGGCCTCGGCAACGGCCAGGAGGTCGAGATAATCGTCGAAGTCCTCCACGCCGGGCACCAGCACCAGCAGGGTGGTCTCGACATCCGGCGTGGCATCCAGATGACGGCATTCATCGACCAGGGTCAGCAGGGCCGACTCCCAGTCACTGGCGTCCACCTCGCGTAAGCGAATGGTGTCACGGGACAGTTCGCGACCGGCGAAGGGACAGACATCCCGAGCGACGACAAAGTCCTCGACCCAGGCGCGGGTCGCGGAGAGCGGGTAAGAGGGTGCGGTCATGATGAGGCTCGATCGAGGGGGATTCACACCATGGTCGGCCTCTGCCAGACGGATTGCAAAGCCGGCATGGCTGTCGCAGCATGGCAATCGTTGCGTCCCGGCATCGAGGACTTCGCGCCTGACGCCAGGCTTTCACTTGCCAACGTCCAGAGGATCGCCATGACCGCCTCAGACCTGCCCCGGATCCGACTCCCGTCGACCTCGTTCGCGCCCGCCTGCGACCTTCCCGCCATCGGCCAGGGGACCTGGTTCATGGGCGAGGGACTCGCGCCACGTCAGGACGAGGTACGTGCTCTCCAGCAGGGCCTGGACCTGGGCCTGACGGTAATCGACACCGCCGAGATGTATGCCGATGGCGGCGCCGAGGAAGTGGTGGGCGAGGCACTTGCCGGACGGCGCGACGACGCCTTCCTGGTGTCCAAGGTCTATCCCTGGAACGCCGGGCGGGACTCCGCCATCGCCGCCTGCGAGGCGAGTCTCAGGCGCCTGGGCACCGACCATCTCGACCTCTACCTGCTGCATTGGCCGGGCAGCATCCCCCTGGAGGAGACCCTGGAGGCCTTCGAGCGGCTGCGCGAGAGCGGCAAGATCCGCCGCTTCGGGGTCTCCAACTTCGACGTGGACGATCTCGCCTCGCTCCTCGAGAAGCCCGGCGGCAATGATTGTGCCGTCAATCAGGTGCTCTACCACCTGGGCTCGCGGGGCATCGAACACTCGCTGCTGCCCCGCCAACGGCGCCGTGGCATCCCGACCATGGCCTATTGCCCCCTGGCCCAGGCCGGCTCCCTGCGGCGCGAGCTGCTGACCCATCCTGCCGTGCTGGACCTGGCAGGCTCGCTGGGCATCACGCCCGCGCAGTTGCTGCTCGCCTGGGCGATTCGGCCGGTCGATGGACGTCGCGACGACGCCCGACACGATGTCATCGCCATCCCCAAGGCCGTGCAACACGAGCACGTCGAGCAGAATGCCGCCGCCCTCAGGATACGGCTGGACGACGACGCCCTGGCCAGCCTGGACGCCGCCTTTCCGGCGCCCGACCGCAAGACGCCGCTGGATATCATCTAGGATTTCCTTGACGCAGGCCAAGAAATCGACAAGCAAGATACTGCGTGTCGCCTTACCCTTGATGTATACCCTGTGTCCGCCTGCAACGCATCACCGCAGCGGCCGGGTCCTGCTTTCTGACAACGGGTGACACCCGGGGGGACCTCAATGCTCAACGCGCATGACATGCTCGACGCCAGCACCTGGCGCCAGGAACTCGACACCCTCTTCGCCCGCATCAGTGACCACTACGTGGTCGACGAGAATGTCTTCGTGGGCGAACTGGTCAAGGTCCTCGATGCCAACAGTGAGAACGTCGAGCACATCGCCGGCAAGACCGCCGAGCTGGTGCGCGAGGTCCGCTCAATGGATACCGCCGTCGACACCATTGATAAGCTGCTCCAGCAATACAGCCTCGATACCCACGAGGGGCTGATGCTGATGTGCCTGGCCGAAGCCATGCTGCGCATCCCCGACAAGGCCACCGCCGATGCCCTGATCGAGGACAAACTAGGCCCGGCCGACTGGAAGGCCCATGTCGGCAAGAGCGAGTCCTGGATGGTCAACGCCTCGACCTGGGGCCTGCTGATGACCGGTCGCGTGGTCAGCCTCGACCAGCCGAAGGATGGCAAGCCGGCCGGCTTTATCAACAAGATGGTCAACCGCATGGGCGAGCCGGTGATTCGCCGCGCCATGGTCGAGGCCATGCGGATCATGGGCAAGCAGTTCGTGCTCGGCAGTGACGTCGAGGCGGCACTGAAACGCTCGAAGCCGCTATTCGACAAGGGCTACACCTACTCCTACGACATGCTTGGCGAGGCCGCCCGCACCCGGGCCGATGCCAAACGCCATTTCGACGACTACACCCGTGCCATCGAGCAGGTCGGCAAGGCCAGCAAGGCGCTGGCGTCGAAGACACCCTCACCCTCGATCTCCATGAAACTCTCGGCCCTGCATCCCCGCTACGAATTCGGTCGTCGCGAGCAGATTCTGCGCGAACTGGTTGGCAGCGTGCGCGAACTCGCCGCCATGGCCCGCGAGCGAGGCGTCGCGGTGACCATCGATGCGGAAGAGGACGACCGCCTGGAACTCTTCCTCGAGGTGTTCCGCGCCGTCTACGAGAGCGAGACCTGCAAGGGCTGGGGCCACTTTGGCCTGGTGGTGCAGACCTACGCCAAACGCGCTCTGCCGGCACTGCACTACCTCAATCGCCTAGCGGAGTCCCAGGGCGACGAGATCCCGCTGCGCCTGGTCAAGGGAGCCTACTGGGACAGCGAGATCAAGGAAGCACAGCAGCGCGGCATCGACGGCTACCCGGTCTTTACCCGCAAGGCCTCCACCGACGTCGCCTATCTGGTCTGTGCCCGCTTCCTGCTCTCCGACGACACACACGGGCGTATCTTCCCGCAGTTTGCGACGCACAACGCCCATACCATCAGCACGATCCTCGAGATGGCCAACGAGGCCGGCCGCGCCTTCGAGTTCCAGCGCCTGCACGGCATGGCCGAAGCCCTCTACGACGCGGCCCTCTCCCGCGCCCCCAGGGGAACCTACTGCCGTATCTATGCGCCGGTGGGTGCCCACAAGGACCTGCTGCCCTACCTGGTGCGTCGTCTGCTGGAGAACGGCGCCAACTCCTCCTTCGTGCACCAGCTGGTGGATCCCAAAGTTCCTGTGGAATCGCTCTGTGTGCATCCGGTGGATACCCTGCGCGAGTACGGCAGTTATGCGAACCCGCAGATTCCGCTGCCGCCCGACATCTATGGCCCCAAGCGTCGCAACTCCCGCGGCTTCAATCTCAACATCCGCAGCCAGTACCAGCCGCTGATGGATGCCATGGCAAAAACCATGGACAAGACCTGGAGGGCCGGCCCGCTGCTGGCCTTCGAGGTGAAGGCCGACCCGGCCAATACCCATCGCGTGACCTGTCCCTACGACCGAAATTCCCAAGTCGGCACCATCCAGTGGACCACCAGGGAACAGGCCGGCGAGGCCCTTGACGCTGCCTGGGCGGCCTTTCCACGCTGGCAAGCCACGCCGGTGGCCGAGCGCGCCGCTATCGTGCGGCGCCTCGGCGACCTGATGGAAGAGCACATGGCAGAGCTGATGACCCTCTGCTCCCGGGAAGGCGGCAAGCTGCTCACCGACGGCATCGACGAGGTGCGCGAAGCAGTCGACTTCTGCCGCTACTACGCCATGCAGGCCGAAGCGCTCTTCGCCGAACCGACCCGCCTGCCGGGCCCGACCGGCGAATCCAACGACCTGATCATGGGTGGCAAGGGCGTGTTCGCCGCCATCAGCCCCTGGAACTTCCCCGTGGCGATCTTCTGTGGCCAGCTGGTCGCCGCCGCCGTGGCCGGCAACACCGTGCTTGCCAAGCCTGCCGAGCAGACATCGCTGATCGCCCATCGGGTGATCGAGCTGCTACGTGAAGCCGGCATGCCTCGCGACGTGGTTCAACTGCTACCGGGCGACGGTCCCACCGTGGGTAGCGTGCTGACCAGCGACCCGCGCATCACCGGCGTGGTGTTCACCGGTGGCACCGACACCGCCCAGATCATCAACCGTGCGCTGGCCGCCCGCGACAACGCGCCGCTGCCCACGCTGATCGCCGAAACCGGTGGCATGAACGCCATGATCGTCGACTCCACCGCCCTGCCCGAGCAGGTGGTGGTGGACGCGGTCCGCTCGGCCTTTCAGAGTGCCGGTCAGCGCTGCTCGGCCTTGCGGGTGCTCTACTTGCAGGATGACATCGCCGACCGGGTCATCGCATTTCTCAAAGGGGCCATGGACGAACTGCAGGTCGGCGACCCTCGCGACCTCGGCACGGACGTGGGCCCGGTCATCGACGATGACGCCCGCAAAGGGCTGAACGCCCACATCGAGAAGCTCAAGGCTGAGGGTCGCCTGGTGGCCGAAACACGACTCGACCCGACACAGACCTCCGACGGCACCTTCGTTGCACCGGTGGCCTTCGAAATCGACGGCATCGAGGCACTCGAGCGCGAGCAGTTCGGCCCTGTGCTGCACATCGTGCGCTACAAGGCCAGCGAGATCGACCGAGTCGTCGACGCCATCAACGGGCGGGGCTATGGACTGACCTTCGGCGTGCACAGCCGCAACGAGTCCTTCGCCGAGGAGATCGCCCGGAAGGTTCGCGTGGGTAACGTCTATATCAATCGCAATATCATCGGTGCCGTGGTCGGCGTCCAGCCCTTCGGCGGACAAGGACTTTCCGGTACCGGCCCCAAGGCCGGCGGACCGCACTACTTGCTGCGCTTCGCCACCGAGAAGACAGTGACCAATAACACCGCGGCCCTGGGTGGTAATGCGTCACTGCTTGTGCTGGGAGACGAGTGAACCTCACTCATCTCAACTGCGCCCCGAAGCGAGCTGCTTAACAATCCCCTCGCCGCGACGCCAGCCGATCCGCCAGCCGGGTCGGTTCCGGTAGCTTGGTACGCCCCAGGCAACGGATGACCCAGTCGAGTGCCGTAGGCAGCGACACCCGATGCCCCGGCGAGACAAATATCGGCTTTACCCTCACCCGCGAGCGCAGCACCGCGCCGATCACCTCGTCGTCCGGGCCATCCACCAGCGGCGTCCAGTCGCCCCGCGCTGGCCCCGGCTCAGTGTGGCGGCCACACAGCCGCGACTTGGCCACGCCGATGGTGGGCAGGTCGAGCCACAACCCCAGGTGACTGGCCACGCCGATGCGCCGCGGATGGGCGATACCCTGGCCATCCACCATCACCAGCTGCGGGGTCACCTCCAGCCTTTCGAAGGCTGCCAGCGCCGCCGGCACCTCGCGAAACGACAAGAGCCCCGGCACATAGGGCATGCGCGTCGGCTCGCGATGTACCACCTGCTCCACTATCTCAAGGAGTCCCGGCTCGAACTCGGTCGATTCCCCCGGCGGCCAGGCCAGCACCACCACCACCGCCCGGGTGATCTCGCCCTGCTCCTCGAAGCCGATATCCACCCCGGCGAGATAGCGCACAGTGTCGAGGCGATCCTCGCGCTCCACCCGCCCGGCCAGGCGCCTCTGCAGGGCGATGGCTTCTCGGGGGGCAAAGTTCCAGTCATGGAGGGGAGTGAGTGACATAGGAGCTCCTGCAGGATTATCGAAGTTGCGGGGCTTGTCGCCAGATCAGCTCCGAAGTGATACCTCTGGGGACTCCTGAACAGCCGCTTTCCAGTGGCGTAGACTATCGCCCTCGGGACGCAGGCTGTGAAGGGACAAGGAGACAAAATGAAGCTGATCCATACCGCCGACTGGCACCTGGGCCAGAGCTTCCATGGCCAGGAGCGCCACGCCGAGCACCGCGCCTTCCTCGCCTGGCTGCTCGACACCCTGGTGGAACGCCACGCCGACGCCCTGCTGGTCGCCGGCGACATCTTCGACGTGGTCAATCCCTCGCTGCAGGCCCAGGCGCTACTCTACGACTTCATCGTCTCTGCCCACGAGCGGCTGCCCAAGCTCGATATCGTGCTGATCGCCGGCAATCACGACAGCGGCAACCGCATCGAGCTGCCCGCCCCGCTGATGCGCCGGCTGCGCACCCACGCCCTGGGCCGGGTCCGCTGGCTGGACGACGGC
>JAGXGN010000132.1 GCA_024636705.1 Halomonas sp. | reverse complement strand
TACCTGGCCAACATGCTCACCGCCGGTGAAGAAGAGCCGGTGGTGCTGGCGCTCAAGCGCCTGATGGCCATGCGTGTCTACATGCGCGGCAAGCACGTGGAAGGGCAGCCCGATGCCGAGGTACTGGAGGAAGTGGGACTGACCGTGGCCCAGGTGGAAGAGATGTATCGGTATCTCGCCATCGCCAACTACGAGGACCGCTTCGTGATCCCCTCCAGTCATCGCGAGATGGCCACCGAGGCCTTCCCCGAGCGTGGCGGCTGCGGCTTCACCTTCGGCGACGGCTGCCACGGCGAGAGCAAGCCGAGCCTGTTCAACGGCCGCTCCCAGACCACCACCCTGGTCAAGCCGGTGGAATCCTATGATCCAGCCGAGGAGGTGCGTCATGACTGAGGCCGCTCTCGCGATGGCCGAGCCAGAGGTCGGCCTGCGCAGCCTGCGCGTACTGGCCCGCCTGCTCGACTACCCCACGGCACCGCTGCAGTCCGCCGCGGGAGAGATGATCGAGATCCTCGACGGCGAACGTCGCCTTTCCCCGACGCTGCGCACCGCCCTGATGGACTGGTGCCAGCGCCTCCATGAGGCCGACCTGATGGAACTGCAGGCCGAGTATGTGGCGATCTTCGACAAGGGACGCGCCACCTCGCTGCTGCTCTTCGAGCACGTCCACGGCGAGTCCCGCGACCGCGGCCAGGCCATGGTCGACCTGATGGCCGAGTACAACGTCGCGGGCTTCGAGCTCGATGCCCGCGAGCTGCCCGACTATCTGCCGCTGTTCCTGGAGTACCTCTCCACCTGCCCGGAGGCCGAGATCGGCCGCTGGCTGGGCGAGATCCGCCATATCCTGGCGCTGCTCACCGCCCGGCTGGAGGAGCGAAACGCTGACCACGCCCTGGTACCACTGGCGCTGCTGGCACTGATCGGGGCAGAGGGAGACGTCGACGCTCATCGCCCGGAGGTACAGGCCGAGAGTCCCGACGACACGCCCGAGGCCCTGGATGCGGTCTGGGAAGAGGAGGCGGTGCGTTTCTCCGCCGAGTCGGATCAGGACTGCGCGCTGCAGTCCGCCGAGGGGCGCCGCCTCGCCGAGCGCAAGCGCCAGGTACCCAGCCAGCCCGTCCATATCATGCCTGCCCCAGGCACCTCTTCACCCCTGGTCGATCGCGGCCCGACTGACCGCTGACAGGAGAATCGCCATGTTTTCCGAATACCTGCTACACCTGCTCTATGGCTATTATCCGTACCTGGCCGGTACGGTCTTCCTGGTCGGCAGCCTGTTGCGTTACGACCACGGCCAGTACACCTGGAAGACGGGTTCCAGCCAGATGCTCTCGTCCAAGCAGATGCGCCTGGGCAGCAATCTCTTCCACATCGGCATCCTGGTGATCTTCTTCGGCCACCTCTTCGGCATGCTGACACCGCACTGGGCCTATGCGCCCTTCCTCTCCGCGGGTGCCAAGCAGGTGCTGGCCATCGTCATCGGCGGCATCGCCGGGGTCATGTGCCTGGTAGGCGGGGGCATGCTGCTCCACCGTCGCCTGTTCAACCCGCGGATCAAGGCCTCATCGAGTCCGATGGACACCCTGATCCTCAGCCTGATCGTCTTCCAGGCGGGCCTGGGCATCATCAGCGTCTTCTTCTCCCTGGGCCATCTGGATGGCGAGATGATGCTGACCCTGGCCGCCTGGGCCCAGTCCATCGGCTTCTTCGGCGGCGGGGCCGCGGACTACATGGCCGAGGTTTCCTGGATCTACAAGGTCCATGTCTTCCTCGGCCTGACCATCATCCTGCTGTTCCCCTTCTCGCGCCTGGTCCATGTATGGAGCGTGCCCTTCGGCTATATCGCCAGGCGTTACCAGCTCGTGCGGCGAAGAGGGTAAGGAGTCTCCAGCATGCAGAAAATCGATATCGAACAGATCCCGGGGGGCGCCAGCCCCCCTCCCGTCCGGGTCGGCGAGGCCATCATCGAGGAGGCCGCCATCGCCGTCGAGATGCAGTACCACCCGGCGGACAGTGCCGGCAGCGCCCAGCTCAAGGCAGCCAGAGCGCTGGTGGTGCGCGAGCTGCTGCGCCAGCGCGCCGCGACCCTGGGCCTGGCGGAGGGCGCCGGCAGCGAGATCGATGAAAGCGACGCCGTCATCGCCGAGCTGCTGGAGCGGGAACTGGCGGTACCCGACCCCTCGGAGGAGGATTGTCGCCGCTTTCATGCCACCCATCCCGAGCGCTTCAGCGAGCCCACCCGGTTGCGGGTCCGCCATGTGTTGCTCGCCGCGGCCCCGGACGATGCCCCGGGTCGTGACGGGGGCTATCGCCTGGGCGAGACGCTGATCAAGGCACTCAGGGAGATTCCCGAACGCTTCGACGAATTCGCCCAGCGCCATTCCGCCTGTCCTTCCAGGGAGCAAGGCGGTGACCTGGGCTGGCTGGTGCCCGGCCAGACCGTGGCCGAGCTCGACCGTGCCCTGCAGCACCTCCCCGATGGGCTGTACGAGCGGCCGCTGGCGTCGCGCTATGGCTGGCATGTGGTCAGCATCGACGAACGTATCGAGGGTCGCGAGCTGCCCTTCGAGCAGATCGCGGATCGCGTGCGTCACAGCCTGCGCGAGCAGGCCACCCGCCGCGCCCTTCGCCACTACCTGCTGGCACTGGAGGCCGAGATCGGCGTCGAGGGCATCACCCTGGACGACGAGACTGCCGGCAGCCTCATGCAATAGGAGACGCCCATGGCATCTGTCCCGGGGTCCGATGCGGCGACGAGACTCCTGCTTCGGCCCCGACAGCTGCGTGACCTGGTCCGCGGCATTTCCTGGCTGCGTTCACTTGCGGATGACGAGATCGACGATCTCCTGGCCGGATCCGAGGTATGCCACCTCAAGGCCCGGGAGTGGGTGTTCCGCCAGGAGGCCCCTGCCCATTGGCTGTATGTCGTCATCAGCGGCAACGTGCGCCTGACGCGCAGTGCCGGTGATCGCCTGGCTACCATCCGTTGCGTGGAACGCGGCGGCCTCCTGGGCCAGCTGAGCATGGTCGCAAGCGACGGCGTCTATCTGTATTCCGCCGAAGCACTGCGTAAGACCCGCCTGCTGGCGATTCCGGCCGCCCACTGTCGGGTCATATTGGATAGCCATCCGGCCTGCCGGGCCGACTTCATGAGCGGGCTGGCACTCGAACTCACCGAACGACTGGAAGACCTCGCCCTGCTGACCCAGGCCGACGCCATGGCCAGGCTGGTCAACTACCTTCTGCGCCAATTGCCGCCTGGCCACCGCAAGTCCCCCCAGGTGGTTCGGCTGACCATTCCCAAGCGCTGGCTCGCGGCCCAATTGGCCATGACCCCGGAAACCCTGTCACGGCTCCTGGGCAAGCTGCGCGACAGGGGTGCCATCGACATCGACCACCAACGCCTGGAAATCATCGACGAGAAGATGCTCCAGGATGTCCTGCTGGCCAATGAGTAAGCCTCTGCACACCCATCGTTCTGGACAGCCTGCTGCCATCGATTACCGGTGCTCAACGACAAAATGGCCAGACCTGATAGAAGCGATCGCAGCGGAACTCGGCTTCGCAGGCCGCTAGCTGCGCCTGGTAGCGTATGGCCGTGCCGGCCACCTCTCGGGCGGCGCGCTGCACGGCCGGCTTGCCGCGATAGGAGCCTCGGCGATAGCCGCCCTGCCCCTCGTGATAGGCCAGGTAGAGGCGTTCGGGGTTGTCCAGTGACACCCCGGTCATGCGATGGGTACGATCGTTGTACCAGCCGATGAAATCGGTGGCGTACTTGATGTGCGTGCGCCGGGCCAGGAGGCTGCCCGCCTCATCCTCGTATTCGCTCCATACCGGGTCCTGGGCCTGGGCATAGCCGTAGGCCGATGAAGGCCGTGTCCAGGGGATGAACCCCAGCAGACGCTGGCGGGGAGGTTTCACATGGCTGCGAAAGGAGGATTCGCGCTGGATGAAGGCCATCTGGGTGGCGATGGGCGTGCCCCACTTCTCCTGGGAGCTGCGTGCATGGTCATACCAGCTCGGCTGTTCACGAAAGATCTCGCAGACATTGCGTTGATCGTTCGGGGGTGCCGGCGCCAGCATCGCGCAGCCGGTCAGCCAGAGCAGGGCCATCATGGCCAGCATGGGCCTGAGCCATTTCACGATCATCGCCTGTCTCCTCTGACGCCGGCCTGCAGAACCCTTGATCAAACGCGATAGTCACAAGGGCCACGGGGTTATCTGACCACCAAGCATACACCTGGTCTACCGATGAGCTGGTCGAATTTGTGAGTTAGTGGTTTGATTGGCACAGGAAGAGCAAGCGGCGAAATGTGGGACTTTAAACAATGATGCGGGATTATGCGGGTTGAGATGGCGGGAAAAGATGACCACGGGTCAATAGGTTAGTAATTCCAGGGGTCAGTCAGGCAAATGAGGGGCTGGGCTCCAGGAGTGCCAAAGAAGCGCGAAACAGAAAAAGGGCCGTCTCGGCGAGAGGCGGCCCTTTTTGCTGCCTGTTTGGCACCGAGGGCTACCTGCAAAAGCGGTCCCAGACGTTGCGGAAATCTGACTCATGGTTTTGTAGGAAAGTCAGAACGGGATTGCCGGCCGAGATGAAGTATTGGTAGCCGACGTAGCCCCCGAAGCCGTTCTTCGAGTTGACCTGGCCACAAACCATGGGGATGCCCTCATCGCCGCGATGGAAATAGACTTCGCGGAACTCGGCGGAGCCTGGATCCTTCAGCAAGCCACGCACCGCATCCTTGCCACGCTCCATCCATGCGAACTCTTTACCCTCATCAGCCTGAGCGCTTGCCAGGAAGGTCATCATCAAAGCGGCCAGGATCGACTGCCGCGCAGCCTTTCTTGTCATGTCCATGCGGATTCTCCTGCAATCAGTAGTTTTTCATAACCACCCGGCCGCCCAGACGGCGCGGCCGATGATCTCGAGTTCATCGATGCGATCTCGAGGAACGGTGATCTCGCGGTATGCCGAATTCTCGCTGATGATAGATACGCCGTCGAAGTTGCGCTGCAGGCGCTTGGCATAGAGATGGTCGTCCAGGCGGATGATGTAGATGCCTTCGCCCTCGATCTGCGTCCTGGTGTGATCGATGAGCACGGTGTCGCCGGCCTCGAGAACCGTCTCCATGGAGTCACCATCAACGCGGATCGCCGAGAGCTGCTCCGGCGTTAGGCCCTTGTTGCGCAGGCTGTGGCGCGTGAACGCCAGGTGGGTGAGCACGCGACAATGCTCGTTCCAGGCGCCATCCCCGGCGCTGCACTGGGCATCATAGAGCGGCACCAGGGCGTAGTCGTCAGCTATGTAGACGGCCGTCGCCTCTGAGGTGCCAGGAATACGCGACCCCTTCCCCAGGGCAAGCCAGTCCAGAGAGACACCTGCCGCAATGGCCAGTCTGGCCAGCCCATCCACCACTGGCGCCGACTCCTCGGACGTCCACCTGTTCAAGGTTGAAAGAGAAATCCCCGCCGCCTCAGCAGCGCTTTTTCGATTTCCGATGAGGTGAACAGCCTCGAGAATGCGTGTTCCGATTCCATGAATGGGATTCGGAACCGAATTCGGCAGAGAATCTTCCAGTTCTGATTCCATTTAAGTTCCTGATTTATATGTAAATGCCCCGTATTTGGGTTTTTATATCCTATATTCGAGAAACGGAACTCCATTTATGGGTTGATAGCGTCCCATTTTCGGTCTAGTGTTTATGGCATCTGCCAGGGTAGACAGCCCAGAAAAACGCCACCGAGGTGACGCCATCATGAAGCCCAACATCCCGATCAATACCGAGCAGCGCTGGGAATGGATCAAGTACCAGCTGCGCAGCCGAGGATCGAGCTTGAGCCGCCTCGCCAGCGCTCTGAGCGTCTCCGACAGTGCCGTCCAACTGACCAAGTACATGCCTTACCCACGCATGGAGCGGGCGATTGCCAAGGCGCTGAATCTGGCACCTGGTCAGATCTGGCCGGAGCGCTGGAACGCCGATGGTACTCCATGCCGGCAGCGCCCCAACCGCGCGGAAAAGCGCGCGGAAACCACCCATATTCGGGTCAAGGATAGCGAGTCTAACGCGATCGCGCATCGTCAAATAGTGCGGGAGGCGTAGACATGCGACGTGTTCACGACTCCGCAACCTTCGATCTCTTCCAGGTGCCGGTGCCGATCGTTCCCACACCAGGGACCGGCAACTACGCCGCCCAGGTCAGTGAACTTGTCGGGGCCGTCCTTAAAGACTCGCCGTCCGACCGTTATGAGATCGCCGCGCAAATGAGCCGCCTCTCCGGTGATGACGTTTCCAAGAACATGTTGGACGCCTGGAGTTCGCCGGCCCGCCCCGATCACAACATCCCCCTTTACCGTGTGCCGCTGCTCGAAGAGGTGTGCCATAGCCACGCCTTTACCGACTGGCTGGTGCATCTGCGCGGCGGGCGAGTGGCCTATGGCCGCGAAGCCCTGGATGCCCAGTACGGCAAGCTGCAGCGCATGCGCGACAAGATCCAGCACGACATGCGCGACCTCAAGCGGATGATGGGGGAAGAGGAATGAATTGCCCGGTCTCCACCACCACCCGCGGCTATTACACCGCCAAGGAACTCGCCGGGTTGCCTGGCATGCCAGGTGCCGAGCGCGGTGTAAAGAAAGCCGCCGAGCGAAATGGCTGGGAAGGACAGCGTCGCCTCGGCACCAAGGCTCTGGAGTACGCCTTTGCCGTGCTCCCCGCCGAGACCCAGCAGGCGCTGATTGCCCAATCAGTCGGCGAGACCCCGGCGATAGCAGAGCCGGCCGGATCTGCCCTCCAGGAAGCACCCGAAACTACCGAAACCCGCCGCCTCACCGACGCCCAGCGCCAGGTAATGAGCGCCCGCGTGGCCTTCGTGCGCGAGATCGAGCGCATGTCGCAGCTGGTCAGCCAGCAGCAGGCCATCGACACGTTAGTCGGCATGGCCAGGGGCAACGATCTAACACCGTACCTCGCCGAACGAGTGGTGATCGCCAACGATCGCAAGACCGACACCCGCACCCTCAGCGAGCGCACCCTCAAGCGCTGGTTCGCTGCCTTCAAACAGCAAGGCGAGCGCGGCCTGGCGCCCAAGCGCCGGCGCGCCGACATGCGCGTGCCGTCCTGGGCCGGGGATTTCCTCAAGCGCTACCAGCGTCCCCAGAAGCCCAGCGTCGAGGCCGCCTACCAGCTGCTGGTCGAACAGACCGAGCCGCCGCACCCGAGCATCCACCAGGTGCGCCGCTGGCTGGCCAAGCTCAGCCCCGAGGCCCGCGAACGTGGCCGCATGGGCCCCCGCGAGCTCAAGGCCCTGCAGCCTTTCAAGCGTCGCACCACCGAGGGCCTGTGGCCCAACGACGTCTGGATCGCCGATGGCCACACCTTCGACGCCGAGGTCATCAACCCGCTGACCGGCCAGGCATTCCGCCCCGAGGTCACCATGATCATCGACTGGGCGACCCGCCGCATCGTCGGCTTTGCCATCAACCTGGCCGAATCGACACTCGCCACCCTGGACGCCCTGCGCGACGCCGTCAGCCGGGTCGGCATGTTCGCCCTGTTCTACGTCGACAATGGCTCCGGCTTCGCCAACGAATCGGTCTACGAAGTCGTCGACCGGCTTGGCGGCACCATCACCCACTCGCTGCCCTACAACTCCCAGGCGCGCGGCGTCATCGAGCGCCCGCACCAGTCGATCCTGGTCAAGATGGCCAGGTCGATGGACAGCTACATCGGCGCCGACATGGACCCCGAGGCCGCCACCCGCGCCCACAAGCTCTCCCGCAAGGCCATAAAAGAAGGCCTCAAGCCGGCGATGATGCCGACCTTCCAGGAGTTCTTCGACCTGCTCAACCAGGCGCTGGACCGCTACAACTACCGGTCGCATTCCGCGCTGCCCAAGATCCGCGACCTGGAGACCGGAAAGCGCCGCCCGCAGAGCCCCATGGAAGCCTGGAAGAGTGCCGAGGCCGAAGGCTTCGAAGCCCTGACCGCCCCCGGCGAGGTGGTCGCCTCGCTGATGCGCCCCCAGGAGATCCGCAAGACCCACCGCGGCGAGGTGCGCTTCGCCAGCAGCCTGTATTTCCTGCGCGAGCTGAACGACTGGCACGGCGAGGAAATAAAGGTTGCCTGGGACTACCGCGACGTCAGCCGCGTCGGGGTTTACACCCTCGAAGGCGAATGGATCGGCGAGGCGCTGCTGGACGGCAACGCCACCCCGGCCATGCCCGCCAGCATGGTGCAGCGCGCCGCCGACAAGCGCGAGGCCGGACAGCTCAACCGCCTGGTCAAGAAGGCCAAGACCATCACCGGCCAGAACGTCGAGATCAGCACCGTCGAGCCGGCGCCCCGCCAGCCCTACGACGATCGCCGCCTCGAAGCCGGCCGCGCCAAGGCCCGCGAACTGGCCTCCCCCCAGGAAAAGACCTTCGAGATACCCCGCGACCCCACCCAGCGCTATCGCCTCTGGCAACAGCTGGACGCACGCCAGCACGCCGGCGAAGTGCTCGCCGAGCGGGAAAAGGCATGGTGGGAGAGTTACCCGAAGACCACAGGATTCCGCGCCATCCAGCGCGTAATGGATGCCGAGGGACGGCAATCCCCCGGCACCCGGCGGGCCATGTAACCGCATGGCCCATGACACCCGCAGCAACAAGGAACTGATATGAGCGTCAACACCATTGTACCACTCACCAACGTCGGCCTGCTGGCCAGCGCCGTGGAGCACGTCATGAACCGGCCGCCGGAGCTCCCCGGGGTCGTGGTGATGTACGGCTTCAGCGGCCTGGGCAAGAGCCTGGCCGCCGCCTACACCGCC
This sequence comes from Halomonas sp., assembly GCA_024636705.1. Taxonomy (GTDB): domain Bacteria; phylum Pseudomonadota; class Gammaproteobacteria; order Pseudomonadales; family Halomonadaceae; genus Halomonas. The sequence goes on along the minus strand of JAGXGN010000132.1, from coordinate 2,897 downwards.
AACCTGCACCGCGCCTACTACCTGCAGTGCCGGGAGAGCTTCACCAAGAAGGCCTTCGTCCAGGCGATGCTTCGCGAAATGGGCATCACCCCGATGAAGACCCTCAACGAGATGATCGACCAGGTCGCCGAGCAGCTCAGCCGCTCCGGCCGGCCAATGATCATCGATGACGTCCAGTACATCATCGATCGCAGCGCCGCCAACATCATCACCGACCTCTACGAGGCCAGCCAGGGCGCGCTGATCCTGATCGGCGAAGAGCACGTCCCCACCGCCATGAGCAAGCGGCTGGAGCGCCTGCACAACCGCGTCCTCGAATGGGTGCCAGCCCAGGAGGCGAGCCTGGACGACGTGCGCCTGCTGGCCGCGAAGAGCTATCCCGATATCGACATCGCCGCCGACCTGCTCGAGGTCGTCAACAGCCGCGTGCGGGGCTGCCTGCGCAGGGTCGCCGTCAACCTCTACCAGATCCACTCCGAGGCGCTGGCCAACGGCTGGCCGAGTGTCGATCTCGCCACCTGGGGCGACCGTGACATCCACACCGGCCAAGCGCCGGCAAGGAGGGGCTGAGCATGTCTCGCAAGCCCATCCATCTCGAAGCCCAGGGCCCCAAGGGCGACCGCCAGGCGATATGGGAAGCCGTGCGTGGCCTGCACCAGGCCGAGCTATCCATCACCGTGCCGGACGTACGGCGGCAGCTCTCGGGCGGCGTGCCACAAGGCCGCGTCCGCGACTACCTCTCAGCCCTGGAAAAGGGCGGCTACCTGGAACGAATCGACGAACCGCGCCGCACCGGCCAGGCCGTGCGCTACACCCTGGTGCGAGATATCGGCGTCGAGGCCCCACGAGTCCGCAAGGACGGCACCGAGCCCACCCAGGGCCGCGCCCGCGAGCAGCTCTGGCGCACCCTGCGCATCATCGGCGATTTCAGTGCCGCCGAGCTCGCCGATGCTGCCACGACACCGGGGGTGGCCGTTGCCGAGCCCACCGCCGCCGAGTACTGCCACTTCCTGGAAGCCGCCGGCTACCTGCGCCTCACCCGGCAAGGCAGCCCCGGTGTGGTCGCCCGCTACCGGCTGGTGCCCAGCCGCTGGAGCGGCCCGCGGCCGCCGATGATCCAGCGGGTCAAGCAACTGTATGACCCCAACCTGGGCGAGGTCGTCTACACCCGCGAGCCCCCGACCAGCGATGGAGAACAGCCATGAGCGAACAGAAAACCATGAGCCCGCGTCGCAACCCTCGCCCCGTGAACCTCGCCGGCTGGGGCCCCGAGCCCCCGCGCTGGATCCGCCTGCTCGCCGCCGAGGTCGAGGCTAGCAACCGCAGCGAAGCCGGCGAGCGCATCGGCGTCTCGCGCACTGCCGTGTCGCTGTGCCTGGCCAACAAGTACTCCAGCCCCTCGACCTCCGGCATCGAGCGCCGGGTGCTTCAGGCGCTGGACGGCCGCGACTGCCCCGCCCAGGGCTGCCGCATCAGTGCCGAGCAGTGCCGCGAGTTCCGCGAGCGCGACTGCCCCACCCACAACCCGATGAGCATGCGCATCTGGCGGGTCTGCCAGGGCTGCCCCCACAACCCCGAATGTGAACAGGGAGGTGAGCGATGAATGATTTCGAGACAGTGCCTGTCGGCACGATCGACAGGTTGAAGGAGATGGAGGCCGACTCCCGCCGGTATCGGCACCTGATTGAATCAGGCGCCTTCCGCAACTTCTCACCGGACATGAGCGGGAACCACACATGGGCAGCCCTGGGGAGGCCGGTAGGACGCGGCAAGACAGTTGACGAAGCCATCGACAGGGAGATAGCGAAGGATCAAGGAGGCCCCCAATGACCATCCGTGGCATCTGCCCCGAGTGCGGGCTCTCCGCCGAGCTTGCGGCGTTCGTCACCCAGGGCGAGCACAACATCGCGCTGGCCGCGGCGCTGGAGATCCCCGCGCTGCTCGGCCCTCGCGTGGTGCGCTACCTCGGCCTGCACCGCCCGCCCAGCCGGGCCCTGGCCGGCGCCAAGGCCGTGCGGCTGCTCACCGAGCTGCGCGACGCCATCGTCAGCGGCGAGATCGAGCGCAAGGGCGTTATTCGCCCGGCGCCAATCACCGCCTGGATCGTCGCCCTGGACAAGGTCCTCGAGCGGCCGCCCAGCAAGCTGCCGCTCTCCGGTCACGGCTACCTCTTCGAAGTCGTGGCCTCCGAGGCCGACCGGCTCGACGCCGAGGCCGAACGCAAGCGCGAAGAAGCCGTTAGAAGCGGTGCCAAAGCCCCCGCCTCTAACGCCCCGCCCGCGTTGCGTGAACGCTCCACCGAGGAAGTGCTCGCCGAGCATCGCCGACTGCAAGGCAGCGGCAAGGCGAAGGCCCCAGAAGCCCCGGCCCCGCGTCGCGGCAACCAGACCATCAGCAAACTGCTGGAAGGCGCCCCCGGCGCCGAGGGGGAATCATGAACAGCCAACAACCGATCATCCGCAACCCCTACCAACCACACCAGGCCAGGCCGCGCTACGCCTGCCCCGAGCATGGCCCGGTCGGCGCCCGCGAGATCGACCACGACCACCGCTGCACCCATTGCGGCCGCGCGGTGCTCGCCATCCGCAGGCTGCGCGAGCGGCACGACATGGTCACCCTGCCACGCCAGGAAGTGTGCCGGGTGATCGATGAGTGCCAGTGCCCCTTCACCGCCGCTGCCATCACCGAACTGCTGGAGGCCTACGATGCGCACCTATAACAACGCCACCCTCGAGCACTACGCCGACCGCTTCATCGCCCTGCGCCTGGCCCGCCACGGCGTCACCCTCGAGCAATACCTGGCCAACCCCGAGCGCTTCGAGCGTATGGCCCTGGAGCCCGAGCCCCCGCTGCCCGCGCAACAGCGTGCCATCGCCCGGCTCTGGTGGGAGCAGGAC
>JAGXGN010000131.1 GCA_024636705.1 Halomonas sp. | reverse complement strand
GGCCAACCTGCTGGCCGACACCGCCACCCGGGAAGACGCCCTCGAGGAGTATTACTGCGTGCCCAAGAGCGGCGGCGGCGCCTACCTCAGCCGCGCCCTGATCGAGGCCCGCATGATCGACGCCCCGGTCGTCCGCCTCGAGGGCAGTGCCGAATTCAACGCCGTGCCGGAGCACTACCGGGCGCTGGAGATCGACGAATGGTGCCGCCAGGAACTGCTGCCGCTGCTCGAGGCGCTCAACCCCGGCGATGCCCACGCCTTCGGCGAGGACTTCGGCCGCTCGGGTGACCTCACGGTGATCGCGCCCATGGCCATCACCGCCCAGCTGCTGCGCCGCGTGCCCTTCCTGGTCGAGCTGCGCAACGTGCCCTTCAAACAGCAGGAGCAGGTGCTGTTCTACCTCGTCGATCGCCTGCCGCGCCTGCAGGCCGGCGCGCTGGATGCCCGCGGCAACGGCCAGTACCTGGCCGAGCAGGCGGTGGAGCGCTACGGCAGCATCGTCGAGGCGGTGATGCTCTCCCAGTGCTGGTACCTGGAGCACATGCCGCCCTTCAAGGCCGCCTTCGAGGACGAGGGCATCGAGATCCCCCGCGACCGCGATGTCGCGGACGACCTGCGGGCCCTGCAGGTGATCAAGGGTATCCCCAAGCTGCCCGATGCCAAGACCGGCGCGAAGGGCGACCGCCACGGCGATGCCGCCATCGCCCTGGTGCTGGCCCACGCCGCCAGCCGCATGGACGTGACCGAGATCGACTACATCCGCGTGCCGAAGGGGGGCGTAGTGGGCAACCTGCCTGGCCTCGACCCTGACGACGACCTGACAACCGACTGGGGAGGTGGCGCATGGTAGCCATCAAGGGACTCATCAACCGCCTGTGGGGCGGTGGCCACCAGGCCCTGGAAGAACAGCAGACCGACGAGGAAGACGGCGTCGGCGCCGCTCGCATCGGCCAGCTCAAGCGCGAATTCGCCGAGCACCCGAGCAAGGGCCTGACCCCGGGGCGGCTTTACCAGATCCTCGAGGAGGCCGAGCAGGGCCAGTTGAAGGCGCAATCCGAGCTGTTCGAGGACATGGAAGAGAAGGACGCCCAGATCGGCGCGGATCTGGGCAAGCGTCGCCAGCTCGCCGCCGAGCTCGAATGGCAGATCGTCCCGCCGGACGGCGCGGACGCCCGCGAGAAACGCGCCGCCGAGCAGGCCGCCGAGGTGTTCTCGTCCATCGAGGTCGAGGACCTCATCCTGGAGATGGGTACCGGCATCGGCCACGGCTGGGCCAACCTGGAGCTCGACTGGGACCGCGACGGCGCCATGCGCTACATCGAACAGCCCCGTCTGCGCCCGCACGCCTGGTTCCGCCTGCACCCCGACGACCAGAACCGCATCACCCTGCGCGACCACAGCGCCACCGGCGCCGAGCTCTGGCCGCTGGGCTGGATCCAGCACCACCACCAGGCCCGGCCCGGCTACGTCGCCCGCATGGGCCTGCACCGCATGCTGGTGTGGCCCTACCTCTTCCAGAACTACGCCCTGGGCGATCTCGCGCAGCTGCTCGAGATCTACGGCCTGCCGGCGCGGGTCGGCAAGTTCCCGCGCAACGCCACCGACAAGGAAAAGGCCACCCTGCTGCGGGCCGTGGTCAACATGGGCAAGGATGCCGCCGGCATCATCCCCGAGGGCATGTCCATCGAGTTCCTGGAAGCCGCCGGCAAGGGCAGCTCGGCAGACATCTACAAGGTCATGCTCGACTGGTGCGAGCGCAGCAAGGCCAAGGCCATTCTCGGCGGCACGCTGACCTCCGGCACCGGCGAGGGCACCAACACCAATGCGCTGGGCAACGTGCACGAACGCGGCCAGGCCAGCCTGATCCGCTCCGACGTGCGCCAGTACGCCGGCAGCATCCGCCGTGACATCCTCTGGCCCATGGCGGCGCTCAACTTCGGCATCGAGAAGCCCCAGCGCGCCCCGCGCTTCTACCTGGATACCGGCGAGACGGAAGACTTCAAGCAGCTGGCCGACACCCTGCCCACCTTCGTGGATATGGGCGCCCGCATTCCCACCTGGTGGTTCCACGAGAAAACCGGCATCCCCAAGGCCGGCGACGGCGAGGAAGTGCTGGAAGCCCGCGCCCAGCCCCAGCCGTTCGGCCCGGCGGCGCTCAAAGGCGGATTGCAGGGCTCATTGAAAGGCCCGCTGCTGCCGGATCGCCGGCCCCTGGCCGCGTTGCGCCAGGATGACCAGGAAGCCACCCCCGCCGAGCATATCGCAGGCCGTTTGGCACAGGACGCCTCGCCGGTGATGGGTGAATGGATGGCTCGCATCGAAGCCATGCTGGCCAGCGCCGAAAGCCTCGAGGAGTTCCGCGAGATGCTGCTGGCCGCTCAGGAGACGCTGCCCGAGGAGGGCATGGGCGAGCTGCTCAGCGATGCCATGCAGGCCGCCCAGGCCGCCGGCCGCTTCGATGTGGAGAACGCCGAGGCGGGGACAGAGAGCGGAGCGCGCAACGATGCCTAGACGCCAGCCCTCGGTCGCCCAAGGCGTCATGGGCCAGCCGTTCCCCGAGCAGCTGGCCTTCTTCCGCCAGAAGCTCGGCAACCTGGTGCCCACCAGCCGCTGGGACGACATCCAGCGCGGTGCCCACGACACCGGCTTCATGGTCGCCGGGGCCACCAAGGCGGATCTGCTCACCGATCTGGCCGCCGCAGTGGATCGCACCCTCAGCGAGGGCAAGAGCCTGGACGCCTTCCGCAAGGATTTTCGCGCCATCGTCGAGCGTCGTGGCTGGCACGGCTGGACGGGCGAAGGCACACGGGGAGGTGAGGCCTGGCGAACGCGAGTCATCTACCGCACCAATGCCACCACCAGCTATGCCGCCGGGCGCCTGGCGCAGCTGCGCGAAGGCGGCTTCCCCTTGTGGGTCTATCGCCACAACGACAGCGTACGCAACCCCCGCCGGCAACACCTTCGCTGGGACGGCCTGACCCTGCCCGCCGATGATCCCTTCTGGCGCAGGTACTACCCGCCCAACGACTGGGGCTGCCAGTGCTACGTGCTGGGTGCCCGCGGCGAGGCCGGCGCCCGCCGTCTTGGCGGTAACCCCGACAGCAACCGGCCCGACGACTGGGACGCCGTCGACCCCAAAACCGGCGCACCCCCCGGCATCGGCCAGGGCTGGGACTACCAGCCCGGTGACCGCGTGGCCCGCACCGTCTCCACCATGGCCAAGAAATCCCGGGAATGGCCCTACGACATCGCCAAGGGCTACATGCAAGGGGTGCCAGAGGCGGTGCGCGACAGCCTGGCCACCGCCTACCGCGGCCTGCCCTCGGTCGCCGACGATGCTCGCCGCTACGCCCAGCGCGTGCAGCGCGGCGACGCCCTCGATGCCCTGCCGGCCCAGCACACCCTGGGGCTGCTCACCGCCGCCCAGGCGGCCCAGGCCCAAGCGGAGGTCCAGGGTTTCGACTACGCCCTGGAGGCTGCGACACTGCGACGCCTCCAGGAGGCACCGCGCTCGGTGAGTGCGGCCGATTATGCGCTGCTGCCACGGCTGATCGAGCAAGGCGCCATTGAAGAGATGCCCGCCGCCTCAGCCGGGCTGCCGCGAGTGCGTATCCGCTGGGAACGCCAGGCGGATGACCGGCGCGAGGCGTGGCTCGCCGAGTTCGAGGTGCGCAGCGATCGCCAGCAGCTGGCACTCGCCGGCTTCACTGTGCAGGATGCCGAGGAGGCACGATGACGCTGACACTCGAGGTAGATGCCCGCCAGGTGATCGAGGTACTCAACGGCATGGTCGCCCGCGCGACCAACCCCCAGCCCGCCTTCGAGGATATCGGCACGTACCTGGTGATGAGCACCAAGCAACGCTTCGCCACCAAGGAATCGCCCGACGGCAGCCCCTGGGCCTCCAATAGCTGGGTCACCCGGAAGCGCAAGGGCCGCGACGACCCGCTGATCGGCGAGAGTGGCCGGCTCGGCAATGAGATCTTCTACCAGGCCACACCCGATGGTATCGAATGGGGCAGCCCCATGGAGTACGCCGCCATGCAACAGTTCGGCGGCACCCGCAGCGCCTTCCCCCACCTCTGGGGCAACATTCCCGCCCGGCCCATCCTTGGCCTCTCCGACGAGGACGAAGTCGCCATTCTGGATATCGTCGCCGAGTTCATGGTTGGGCGTTAAGCGCGGAAAACCCCCGACCGCCTGTGAGGCGCTGTGAGCGCCGCTAAGCCCCGAACCGCTATGTCGGCCCGCGTTTTCGCCTAGAGGGCCGTTAGACCCGCGTTAGATTTCTATCTCGTGGCATTGCGGCACGAGGGAAGAGACCCTAAGGTTCGCTATAGGGGATAATGACCGTTATCCGGCCATCACGACAACGACAACGCGGGGATCACATGGAGGAGGCGAAGGACAGCATGTTGCGCTTGCATCTGGTATATGACGGCCCCGCCCTGGAAGAGCACCGCATGGATGTGCGGGCCCTGGCGCCGGCGCTGCTGGCCGTGGGTGACCTGGTGGAACGCGCCAACGAGATCCTCAACGGCGATCAGGCTAAGGTCAGCGTGAACGTGCATGCCTCCTTCAAGACGGGCTCGTTCGGCGTCGACCTGGAGACGATGCAGAGCCTGTGGGGCCGTATCCAGGATCTGGTCAACCAGCAACCGGTGACATCGATCTCGGTCATCTGCGGCTTGCTGGGTCTCACCGCCCGGGATGCCGTCAAGGGCGTTATTTCCGTGGTGCGCTGGATGCGCGGCCGCAAGATTACCCGCGTCGAGCCGCTAGGAGATGGCGTGGTCAGGCTGTTCATCAACGATGAGCACCTCGACACCGAGGAGCGCATCATCCAGCTGGTGCGCGACTACAAGCTGCGCAAGGCACTGGAAGGCATCATCAGCGAGCCCCTGGAAAAGGAGGGCATCGATTCGGTCTCGGTACTCCCGCGCAAGGGCGGCCAGGTGGTCATGCACGTGGCGCGTGACGAGGCCCCGTACTTCAAGGCACCGCCGGCCGAAGACGAGATCCTCGAGGAGGATACCTTCGTGGCCAACCTCCAGGTGGTCACCGTGGCCTTTCAGGATGGCAACAAGTGGCGGTTTACCGAGGGGGGTGGCGGTAATGCCTTCTTCGCCGACGTGCTGGATGACATCTTCCTCAAGCGCGTGCAGCTCAACCAGGAGCAGTTCGCCAAGGACGACATCATTCGCGCTCGCGTCTGCCGTCGTCAGCGCATCACACCCCAGGGCCTGCGCGCCGACTATGAGATCCTCGAGGTCATCGACCATCGCAGCGCCGCACCCAAGGTCCAGTTCGGCATCGAGTTCGATCCGCCGCAGTGATTTCCCATTGCGGTGGTGAGCGCATCTTGACACGCTGATAGCGTTCCCCGCCCCACCGGAAAACTCGCAAACCGCTTTATATCCCCCCGACGCGCGTGGTCCGCCACGCTGCGTCTCATGAGCACCAAACGCACCACCTCGCCCCTCGCCGCTTGCGGCCAGCCAGCAACCCGCCGGCCCGTGGCCGTCTGTGCCCTGGAGGTCCGCCCCGGGCAGAACCGCGTGCGGCTGATTCCCGCCGGCACCTTCGATGCCCCCCGCGGTTCGATGGGAGGCGAGGGCCCCTGGCACCTGGATGAGCAAGGCGCCGCTCGATTGATCGCGCGGGCCGCCAGCCGCTCCACCGACATCGCCATCGACTACGAGCACCAGACCCTGCTCAGCGAGCGCAACGGCCGCCCGGCGCCTGCCGCCGGCTGGGTCGATCCGCGCTCCCTGGAGTGGGCCGACGACGGCCTCTACGGCCGGGTGCAGTGGACGGCCGCCGCCAAAGCCGCGATCGATGCCGGCGAATACCGCTATCTCTCCCCCGTTTTTCCGTATGACGCCACCGACGGCGCCGTGCTGGATCTGTTGCACCTGGCACTGACCAACACCCCGGCGATTGACGACGGCGCCATCACCCAGCTGGCCGCCGCGCGGCTGGCCGCCTCACCTGCCTCTGAAGCCCAAGACGACAAGCCCCAGGAGATCGACCCCGTGAACCGCGAACAGCTTATCAAACTGCTCGGCCTCGCCACCGAGGCCACGAACGAACAGATCGAGCAGGGCCTCGCCGCCCTGAAAGCCCAGGCCGACCAGGTCGCCGCCCTTCGCCAGGCCCTGGCCATCGGTGATGACGACGAGCCGGTCGCGGCCGTCGCCGCCCTCAAGGCCAAGGCCCATGCCAAGGCCACACCGGCAGCCGCCGAACCGGACATGAGCCAGTACGTGCCCAAGGCCGTGTTCGAGGAAACTACCCAGCAGCTGGCGGCGCTCAAGGCCAACGGCCAGACCGCCGAGCTGGATCGCCTGATCGAGGAAGGCGTGGCGGATGGGCGTATTCCCGGCCAGGCCACGGCCGACTGGCTGCGCAAGCAGGGCCTGGCCGCCTGCAAGGCGCACCTTAAGGGCGCCCCCAGCATCGCCGCACTGAAGACCACCCAGACCGAGGGCAAGCCGCCGAAGGGCGGAGAGACCGGCACCGACGGCCTCACCACCGAGGAGCAGGCGG
>JAGXGN010000130.1 GCA_024636705.1 Halomonas sp. | reverse complement strand
CTGCTCGTCGTCTCCGCCCTGCTAGGCCTGCCCGCCGCCTTCGCCACCGAGCGCGTGCAGGTGGTCACCAGCTTCAGCATTCTCGCCGACATGCTCGACAACGTCGGCGGCGAGCACGTCGAGGTCACCTCGCTGGTCGGCCCCGACAGCGACGCCCACGTTTACTCGCCCCGCCCCACCGACGCCCGCGCCCTGGCCGAGGCCGACCTGGTGGTGTTCAACGGCCTGCAGTTCGAAGGCTGGATGGAGCGGCTGATCGACTCGAGCGACTACACCGGCCCGCTGGTCGTCACCACTGACGGCATCGACAGGGTGGCGACGGACCATGACAATCATGGACACGACGACCACGGCGACGATGATCCTCACGGCTGGCAGGACCTGGCCATGGGCAAGGTCTACGTCGCCAACATCCGACGGCCTGATCCAGGCCGACCCGGACAACGCCGAGGCCTACACCGCCAACGCCAAGCGCTACATCAACGAGATCGACGCCACCGACGCCGAGATCCGAGAATTGCTCACCGAGATCCCCGCCTCCACCAGCGTGATCACCGGCCACGACTCCTTCGGCCGCTTCGCCGGTGCCTACGGCCTCGAGTTCCTCTCGCTGCAGGGGCTCTCCACCGAGGCTGACCCGAGCGCCGCCAACATGGCCAGGCTGATCGACGTGATCCGCAGCCAGAACATCCAGGCGCTGTTCCACGAGAACATGATCAGTCCGGCGCTAATCGAGCAGCTCGCCGAGGAAACCGGCCTGCCTATCGCCGGCACCCTCTACGCCGATGCCCTGGCCAGCGAGGGCGAGGCGAGCACCTGGCTCGGCATGATGCGCCACAACGCCCGCACCCTGCATGACGCCCTGGCCGAGCCGGGCCATGGCGAAGGTGGCGACGCACACGACCATGAGCACTGAGTGCTGCGGTTATTCTATGAATCCAGGTTCAAAACCGCTCGCTGTAGGCCCGCTAAACGACAGCGCACCGGGCGGCCTCGCCGGATGCGCCTGCGGCTTATCCGGCCTACCCGTTGGATATCGGAGAATCTGCCATGCTCGTATTCCGCCAGGTCCACAAGGCCTATGCCACGCCCCAGGGGCCGCTGACGGTGCTGGCCGGCGTCGATCTTGTTCTGGCACCCGGCGAGAGCCTGGCGCTGATGGGCGAGTCGGGCAGCGGCAAGTCGACCCTGCTGCATCTGGCGGCGGGGCTCGATCTGCCCGATGCCGGCGAGGTGTCCCTGGCCCCACGCCCCGCCCTGTTGCTCGCCGACGAGCCCACCGGCAACCTGGACGAGACCACCGCCGGCGAGGTGCTGGAACTGCTGCTGGCGCTAGTGCGTGACACCGGCGGTGCCCTGCTGGTGGTGACCCATAGCCCCCGGGTCGCCGCCCCGCTGGACCGCTGCCTGAGGCTCTCGCGCGGACGTCTCGCCGATGACCGCTCCCCGGAGCCACTCGCCTGATGCTCACCGCCCTGGCCACCCTGCTCTCCCACTATCGGCGCCATCCCGGCCAGCTTGCCATGCTGCTGCTCGGCCTCTGGGTAGCCAGCGCCCTGTGGAGCGGGGTCCAGGCGATCAACGCCTCGGCCCGCGACAGCTATGCCCGCGCCGAGGCGCTGTTCTCCACCGGGCTGGACGGCCTGGAGCGACGCGACGGCGAGCCGCTGACCCGCGACGACTTCCTGAGGTTGCGCCGTGAAGGGCTGGCCGTCTCGCCGCTGCTGGAGGGTGAGCTCGAGGCGCCGGATGGCACCCGGCTGACGGTGATCGGCATCGACCCGCTCACCCTGCCCGGCGACAGCGCCTTCGCCACCGGCGGCGGCGCTGTCGCGCTCAGCGGTTTTCTCACGCCGCCCTGGCAGACGAGGGTGTCGCCGGACACCCTGCCGGCCCTTGGGGTGGCGAGTCATGAAGCAGAAGACACCAAGCCCCAGCTCGACGACGGCCGTAAACTACCACCGCTGAGCCTGGCGCCTGCGCTGCCGCCGGACACCCTGGTGATGGATATCGCCGCGGCGGCCGCCCTGCTCGGCAGTGGCGAGACGCTCTCGCGGCTGGTCACCGCCCCCGGTGCCCTGGCCGCCGCCCCGCGGGGTCTGGTGCTGACGCGAGCCGACACCCTGGCATCGCCCGGCCAGCTCACCGAGAGCTTCCACCTCAACCTCACCGCCCTGGCCCTGCTGGCGCTGGTGGTAGGGTTGTTCATCGTCCAGGCGGCGCTGGGTCTGGCACTGGAACAACGCCTGGGCATGCTGCGCACCCTGCGTGCGCTGGGCGTTTCCGGACGCGCCCTGGTGGGCCTGCTTGCTTTGGAAATGCTGGTGCTGGGCCTGGTCGGGGCGCTGGCCGGCATCGCCAGCGGGATCTGGCTGGCGCGGGCGCTGCTGCCGGACGTGGCCGCCACGCTGGGTAGCCTCTACGGTGCCGGGGTGGGCAGCGACCTCAGCCTGCCCTGGCACTACTGGCTGGGTGGGCTCGGCGTGAGCCTGGGCGGCCTGCTGCTGGCCGGCAGCGGCGTTCTGTGGCGAGCGGCACGCCTCAGCGTATTGGGCCTCGGCCAGGCCCAGGCCTGGCGAGCCGGCTATTACCGACAGCTGGGGAGCATGTCACTGGCCGGTGGCCTCTGTGTCCTGATCGGTATCGCCCTCTGGGGCTGGCTATCCCGACAGCCGGCCGGCGAGGGGCTGGTGGCCGGCTTCGCGCTGGTCGCCATGCTCCTGCTGGCCAGCGCCCTCTGGCTGCCACCCCTGCTGGCGCTGATGCTGGCCGGGCTTGGCCGCCTGACAGGACGCAAGCCGCTGGCCCAGTGGGCCCTGGCCGACGTGCAACTCCAGCTACCGCGCCTCGCGCTGGCGATGATGGCACTGCTGGTCGCCCTTTCCACCAACCTGGGGGTGAGCAGCATGGTCGGCGGCTTTCGCCTCACCTTCCTCGACTGGCTGGACCAGCGCCTGGTGGCCGACCTCTACCTGCGTCCGCCGCCCGCCCAGTTCGAGGCGATCGACACCTGGCTGTCGGCAAGGCCGGAGGTCGACGAACGCCTGGCCACCCGCCGTACCGATACCACCCTGGTCAGCGTCGACACCGGGCAGGAGGGCGGCAGCCGAACGCTCGATGTTCCGATCGGCGTCTACGGCATCACCCCGGGGGAGCGGCTCAGGCCTAGCTGGCCGCTGCTGGAGACGCTCACGGGACGGGAGGCGGCCTGGTCGGCGTTTGTGAAGGGAGAGGCCTTCATCAACGAGCAACTGGCCATCGGCCAGGGGATCTCGCCCGGTGATCGCCTGACGCTGACCACACCGGACGGCCCGGCGAGCCTCGACGTCGCAGCGGTCTACCCCGACTACGGCAACCCCCGCGGCGAGGTGCTGCTGGCGACGCCGTGGCTGGCCAAACGCTTTCGCGCCCCACCGGGCAGCATGGGTATCGTGCTCGCGGAGAATGCCGATGAAGCCGCACTGCGCCAGGCCCTCGCCGCCCGCTTCGACCTGGGTCGCGATGCCCTGCGGGACCAGCGTGAGGTGAAACAGATCGCCACCGGTATCTTCGAGCGTACCTTCACCATCACACGGGCACTGAATGCCCTGACCCTGGGTGTCGCCGCGTTGGCATTACTGGCCAGCCTGCTCGCCCAGGCCCGCCAGCGACGCCGCCAGCTGGCCCCGCTCTGGGCGCTTGGCGTGCGGCGCTCGCGGCTGATCCGGGTGCAGCTCGCCCAGTTGGGGGGTGTGGCCCTGATCACCGGCACGCTGGCGATTCCGCTGGGTATCGCCATCACCTGGGGGCTGGTCGCGGTGATCAACGTGGCGGCCTTCGGCTGGCGTCTGCCACTGCATGTCTTCCCCGGCGAGGTCGTCCTGACCCTGGCCACTGCCGTAACAGTCGCTCTCCTGGCGGCGGCCCTTCCGGCGATCACCCTGTGGCGCACCCCGCCGCGCGCCCTGCTGGCCGAGGAGGAGGCCTCATGAGGCGACTGATCATGGGTCTGGCCTTGCTGACCATACTGGCGCTGGCCGGCTGCGAGGGTGAAACACCGACGACGGATACCGCCGGCTTCGCCGGCCTGGGTGCCGACGGCAAGGGCTTTGCCCAGGCACTTCCCGGTACGCCGCTGCGCTTTCCCGAAGACCATGGCGCCCATCCCGACTACCGCATCGAGTGGTGGTATCTCACCGCCAACCTGGAGGACGAGGCCGGTGAGCCCATGGGCCTTCAGTGGACCCTGTTCCGCCAGGCGCTCTCACCACCAAAAGAGACGCCACCGGACGAGCGTCCCGCCCCCGGCCCCTGGGTGGCCGACCAGCTGTGGATGGCCCACTTGGCGGTCTCCCGGGGCGAGCGGCACGCGGTAGCCGAGCGTTTCGCCCGCAGCCATTCCCGAGACGACGGCGGCCAGGCCGGCGTCACGAGCGCCCCCTTCCAGGCCTGGATCGATGACTGGCGGCTCGAGAGCCGTGTCACCGAGGCGCAGCGCGACCCCCTCTCGAGACTCGAACTCGAGGCCATGGCCGAAGCGGATGGCGACGCCTTCGGCTACCGGCTTAACCTCACCGCCGAGGGGCCACTGGTACGCCACGGTGAGGACGGCTTCAGCCAGAAGACCGCCGATGGCCAGGGCTCGATGTACGTCAGCCAGCCCTTCTACCGGGTCGCCGGCGAGGTCACGCTGGACGGCGAGACGCGCTCGGTGTCGGGGCGCGCCTGGCTCGACCGCGAGTGGAGCAGCCAGATGCTGGAACCCTGGCAGACCGGCTGGGACTGGGTCTCCCTGCACCTGGCCGATGGCCGCAAGCTGATGGCCTACCGGCTGCGCGGCGGTCGCGACGAGGGCCGTGGTAACTACCTTTTCGCCAACCTGATAGGCCCCGAGGGCGACTCCACCCCGATAGGCGGGGCCGAAATCTCCCTGACGCCCCTGGAAACGACCCGCATGGCGGATCGCGACATGCCTACCCGCTGGCGTCTCGAGGTGCCCTCGCATGACCTCGATCTCGAGGTCGAGGCGCCCCATGCCAACCGCTGGATGGATACCGCGGTACCCTACTGGGAGGGCGAGGTGATCGCCCGCGATCGCGAAAGCAAGGTGCGATTGGGAGTGGGTTATCTCGAGATGACGGGCTATTGAAAGGGGCCGCGCGATGCCGAGAAATTTTATAAGCCTGCTATCGAAATGGGCGCTTGCTATCAGTACTATGCGCCGTAATCCTGGAACAGAAATACTTCCCCTTCGATACGGAACCCGCGATGATTCCCAGCCTGTTCATTTCCCATGGTTCGCCCATGCTGGCCCTGACACCCGGGCCGTCCAATAACTTCCTGCGTCAACTCGGCGGCGAGCTGACACCCACCGCCATCCTGGTGGTCTCGGCCCACTGGGAAAGCCGACAGCTGCTGGTCAGCACCAGCGAGAGGCCCGAGACCATCCATGACTTCGGCGGCTTTCTCCGCGAGCTCTTCGAATGCCAGTATCCGGCACCGGGTGCCCCCGACCTAGCCCTACGCCTGGCCCGCGAACTCAACGCCGTGCCCGTCGAGCGCGGCCTGGACCACGGCACCTGGGTGCCGCTGTCGCTGATGTTCCCCGAGGCGGACGTGCCGGTGTTCTCGCTGTCGCTGCCGGTGACGTGGAGCAACGCCGAGCTGGCGGCCCTGGGGGAGCGGCTCGCCGCCTTGCGAGAGGAAAACATCCTGGTGATCGGCTCGGGCCGCCTGACCCACAACCTGGCGGAATTGCAGGCCCTGGAGGCGCCGATGCCCGTCTGGGTCGGCGAGTTCGCCGACTGGGTCAATGCCCGCCTGGAAGCCGACGACCGCGACGCCCTGCTCGACTGGGAATCGGCCCCGAAGGCCCGCGAGAACCACCCCACCCCGGAGCACTTCCTGCCGCTGCTGGTAGCCATGGGCGCCGGCGGCAAGGCCGAACGCCTGCACCACAGCGTGGAGCACGGCGTGCTGGCCATGGATGTCTACGCCTTCGCTTGAAGGCCGAAGAGCCTCCTTCCTCGGAACCCCTCGCGCGGCAAAGTCGAAGCGTCGAACCGCGCCCTCCCACATGGCGTTGCCACCGTTAATGCCTGTCATGGGAGGCCGGTTCATCGGGCGAGGTATTTATCAATCGGCGGGGCCAATACTGGAGGCGCCGGGCAGCAGCAGGTTACAGCGGATGCCGGCGGGAAGCGCGAAGTCGTCGTTGTCGATGATCAGCCGCACCCCGAAGGTGCCACTGGCGGCATCGAAGACGCGGTCGATGGCATCCACCCTCGCCTCGTGGCGGCCCTCGAAGGGCGCACTGGTCTCCACGGACAAGGACATGCCTTCCTGGATATCCGCATAGTGCTCGATGGGCAGGAAGGCTTCCACATGCAGTGGATCAATGGCTACCAGGGTGAACAAGGGCGTCTGCTCATTCACGTACTCCCCGGGATGCATGTGGCGACGACTGACAAGCCCGTCGATGGGACTGCGGATGGTACGTTGCTCCAATTGCACCCGGGCGCGTTCGCCCTCGAGCTTGGCCAGTTCGTGCTCCAGTTCGGCCACGGCGAGCTCCGCCACGGCCAGCGCCTCCTCGGTACGCGTGCGCTCCAGATCCTCACGCGATACCAGATTCTTCTGTGCCAAGCGGGCCGAGCGCTGCCCCTGGGCCCGGTAGAAGCTCACCCGGCTGCGTCCTGATTCGATGGAGGCCTGACTGGCGGCGCGAGTCTCGGCAATCTTTACCGCTACGGCCTCCATATCGGAGGTCAGGCGCGCCAGGGGCTGGCCGCGCTCGACCCTATCCCCCCGATCGACCATGACGTCCTCCAGCAAGCCCAGGCTGGGACCGCCGACCTCCACACTGGCACTGGGTTTGACCAGGCACTCCCGGACACGCAAGGGGTCCTGGGCAACCGCAGGCAAACCGACGAGGATGCCGGCGACCAGGAAGCCGACCATCGGCAAGGAGCGCCACCCGATCACTGTCATTTTTTCACCTCCCGCTTTCCCCGGAAAATTGCATCAACCGCTGCAGGTTGTCATCACGCTGCAGGAGTCGGCGCTTGAGTTTGGTGCGATGCCTCACCAAGCGATGGCGTCGCGCCGCCAGACGCAGGTGGGTCAAGCCATCATCGGATAACCGGCGAGTGGCCGCCGCGCCCTCACGCAGGATGATGACACTGACGTGGACCAGCGCGGGCAGCCTTGCCGAGGCCAGTCTTGCCGACTCGTGAGGATCCAGATCCTCGCCGATCACCAGCACCAGGTGCGATACGCCTTCCAGCATGGGTAACCGCTGTTCCTGGCGGCATGCCGACAGCAGGGCCGGCAGTGTCACTACCGGCACCCCGGGAAGGGCTCCCCGGTCGGTTGCTTCGGGCAATACCAGGCCGAGGGCATCCTGACACGGCAGATCATTGCCCGCGACGAGCCCGAGGGCGGCCGACAGATCCGGGGCCTCGTAGAGTTCTAGAAGAAAAGGGTGGCGAGAGGCCTCGGGCGCGATCGGCGACACCCAGACGGGCAGGTCGTGCAGCCGCGACAACTCGTGCGTGAGCCCTGGCAGGTGAAGTCCGCACCCACCGATTCGCGCAAGGCCACCGGCCAGCAGTTGCTGGCTTCGGGCCTGGGCCCGCAGTCCACGCGGCCGGCCATCGACGATACCGACTTGCTGCTCGATCAAGATCGCCAGGGCCGGCAGCGTCTGGCGATCCTCCATCAAGTCGGCAACATGCGGATCACAGGCACGGATCCGCCCCTCCTCGACCAGGAAATGACGCCCGCTCTCCAGTCCGTACCGTACCAGCAAGGCGCGGCTGACCGCGGCTTCGCGAAGCGTGCGATCGCCCATCAGACCACTGCGCGACAGGGCCAGCGACTCTAGCGTCTGTCGTCCCGCCTCGGTCAGCCGCGCGGGAGAGAGTGCCTCGGGAAAGGCGAAATGATCCTCCGGCCGCAACAGCGAGGCCAGCTCCAAGGCCGTATCCGCCAGGGAGCGTTCATCGCTGCAGGCCTGGTCACCGAGCAAGGCATTGCTGTCCAGGGCACGCTCGCACAGCAGTTCACCGACATCCCGGAACAGCGCCAGGGAGGGTCGATCGGGCAACATCGGCACCTGCCCCGACCCGGCCAGGCGATCGATTCGATGGCGAAGCCCCGCCGCCCTGCGACGCCCGGACGGTAGTTCGTGCAACAGATCGAGGGTCAGCTGCCCCAGTGCCACGCAGACGATGGATGCCCCATAATGCCCTCGCCGCTCGCCGCGCGTCGCCCCCTCGGGTATTACTGCCAGTGACAGCCCCAGCGCCTCCGCCGAGGGCATCAGGCGGCGCCCCTGTTGGCCGGCAGCGGTGGCATCACCGGCGACCACCAGTACCTGCCGCCCGGTCACCCCGGCGGCCAGCACCGCCAGTTCATAGGCCGGCAGCAACGCCTGCGGATATCGACTCAGGACCACTCCGCCGCTGAGCATGCGCCAAGCCTGTCGCAGGGTATCGACATCCGGTGCCGCGGCCTCACGGCTTGCCAGAGCCGCCAGGCCCGCAGCGGCAGCGGGTTCCAGCCGACGACGACGCATGGCCCGTCCCAGTGCCCGGCGCTCGGCCGGCCCGCAGGACGCCGGCAAGGCACCCAGCGCCGACTGCAGGTGGTTTTCTTCTGCGCTTGACGACCAGGCGGTCTGCATCGCCACACTCAGCAGATTCCAGGCCACGGCCAACCGCCCGGGTGGCAATCCCCGGCCCCGAACCAGGCTCCGCGCCCCCGATCGGCTCGCGGGAACCGGCGAGGGGGCCGCGAGGTGCTCAGACATTGAGCTTCTCCAGGAAGGTCTGTCGGATCGAACGGTACAATTGCTCGCCCAGGGGCGCTCGGCCATGGTCAAAGCGCAGGTAGAGCCGCCCCCCGGTCCGGGCCTTGCCTGCCAGTCCGGGCACCAGGGCCTCGACCTCGAAGAAGGGCTCCAGGGTCCGCATGCCCTCCCTGGCGGTCGGATCCAGCGCCAGCGCTCCCCCGCCCTCGCGGCTCAGCACCAGGCTCGGCAGCCGCTGGGAGGCCGCCGGTACCAGCCGCAGACCCGTGGCGTCGAAGACACGCCAGGGATCAGCCGCGGTTCGCACGGCCACGGCATCGGTACGCGACATCACCAGCTCGATGCGATCCTGGGAGATCGTGCCTCGCGCGACCGGCTGGCGGGGATCAACGATCACCGCCAACTGTTCCCCTTGGCGCAGGAAACGACCGGGAAGATGCTGGGACCGGGGCAGAGCGAAGATGCCATCGGCGGGGCTGGTGATGACGAGTTCCTCTCGATGCTGTCTGGCCTCATCCAGTCGTGCCTGAAGGACGCCGATCTCTTCAGCGTGGATCCGTTCCTGGACGCGATCCTCGACGGCGGCCAGGGCCCGCTGAACCTCCAGTTCCCTGACCTGGGCTTCGAGCAGGCGTATCTCGGTATCCAGGAAGGGCGCCTCCAGGCGAACCAGCGGATCGCCTCGTCTCACCGGCTCGCCAGGATCGGCCAGGACGGCGTTGATGAAACCCGATGCCGAGGCATACACCACGGCATCTTCCGGCACCCACAGCATGCCCTCGACCACGGTGGCGCGGGGCACCGGCACCAGCGCCAGTGGCACGACCAGCACCCCGAGGCAGCAGGCCGTGGCGAGCCAGGCCCGACCGCGACGGCGCTCCAGCCGAGGACTGGTAAAGAGGAAATACAGCCCCTTGAGCACCGGCCAGAGGATCATCTGGGCCACCGACCATACCGCCAGCAGTATCCCCAGGGTGAAGAAGCGCGACGCCACGAACATCACGATCACCGTCATCAGGAACATGCGGTAGCAGAAGGAGGCAATGGAATAGCAGAACAACCAGCCTCGCTCCCCCGGTGCGGTCACCGGCGAGCGGGCCTCCGCCATGCCGAAGAGGTAGCGCTGGATCAGGTAGAACACATAACGGTTGGCCCGCATGAAGAGGTTGGGTATCTCCACCAGGTCAGCAAATACGTAGTAACCGTCGAAGCGCAGCAGCGGATTACCGTTGAACAGCAGGGTGGACACCCCGCCAACCACCATGACGTTGAAGGCGATGGCCCTTACCATGCCCTCCTCTGCTTCCCGCCAGACGAACATCGCCAGGGCCGCCAGCAACAGCTCGACCAGGATGCCCGCCGACCCCACGGCCGCCCGCTGCCACTTGTTGGCGAAGGCGGTGGAGGCCGAAGCATCCACGTAGGGCACCGGCATGAAGACGAGCAGCATGATGCCCAGTTCATGCACCTCGCCACCCCAGCGCTTGAGCATGTAACCATGACCCAGCTCGTGGATCGCCTTGACCAGGATGAACACACCGACCAGCACCGGCAGGTTGTCCACTGCCAGCACCCGGCTGGCGATATCGTCGGTCAGGCCCTCCCAGTGCATGACGGCCATCACCGCAGCGGTACCCACCACCACCAGCCACAAGAGCAACCCGAAGAGGCTATAGAGCGGCCGCACCAGGGGGAAGGTGATATCCAGGAAGCGGTCGGGATCGAGCAGTGGAATGCGGATGGCCAGGGGACTGCGCACCTTCTGGAGCCACTGCCGACGGCGGTGCCGGTCGCGTCGCTCGAACAATGCCTCGAGATCCAGGGCCCCGTCATGTTCCAGGGCATCCACCGAATGCAGGGTTCCCAGCAGCTGGATCACCTCGTCCTGGGTCGGCGCCTCGTCACCCAGGGTGGCGACCACTTCCTGCCAGACGTCATCCAGGCGGCGCTGCCCATCCAGTCGCGAGATCAGCAGGTAGGCACCGGGCCCGAAGCGATGAAAGCGACCCGAGACGGGATCCTGCAGTACCTGCCAGACCTGGCCACGATAGACGTGACGATGCAGGGCAACATGGGGGCGCAAGCGTGGACGGGCATTGGCCACGGCACCCCAGAGGGGATTGAACAGGCTCCGGTCGATCATCTCATGGCCACCAGCGCCAGAGCTTCAAGCGGAACCAGTCGATGATGCGATGGCTCCAGATCCAGGCCAGCCGACGCTCGTCGACCATCACCTTGGCTACACCCTCCATGCCCGGCCGCAGCCGCGTGAGGTCCTCGCGATCCTCGATCACTCCCTCCACACGGAAGCGATTCTCGCCATCGCCGGGCTCCGAGACCGCGGTAATCCTCTCGACCTCGAAATCCAGCGGCTGCTCCGGGGCCGAGGCCAGCACCAGCCGGCCCGACTGCTGCGACTCGATATGGTCGATATCCTGTTCGCCGACCATCAGCACCACCCGATAGGCGGCCAGTGGCGCCAGCTCCAGCATCGGCTCGCCGCGCGACATGGCGACGCCCACGGAACGCGACAGATCGCCGGAAAGCACATAGGCATCGAAGGGGGCCACCAGCGTGCTGCGCCGGATCTGCTCAAGGGCCAGGTCGGCCTGGGCGGTGGCCTGGTCCAAACGAGCCCCGGCCACCGCCACGGCGGAACGATCCCCTTCCGCCAGGGCGCGCTCGTACTCGAGCTGATTCTGGCGCTCCATGCCACGCCAGTGTAATAACTCCAACTCCTGGTCGGTGGCATCCAGCCGCGCCAGCGCCTCACCCTCCTCCACCAGGTCCCCCGGGCGTACCGAGACCTCGGCCACATAGCCATCGAAGGGCGCGGCCAGGGTACGCTGCACACTGCCCTCGATCAGCGCATCACTGGTCACCCGGAAATCGCCGGTACCGAACCACAGGAAGCTTCCCAGGGCGACAAGCAAGAGGGCCAGGGCCTTGCCGACCAGATGACGCGGCCCCAGCAGGGCGGCACCACCGGCGACCAGGCTGTCCCAGGCCTTGCCGAGCAACCAGCGATCATTACGCCGCCGGGAATCCAGCACGGGCGCGGCCGCCGCCGCCACGGCCTCCAGCACATCCAGCAGGTGGGAGTCGATCCGCGAGGCATCCTCGAATTCCAGGGTGATAGCGCCCACGGCCTGCTCACCCCAGAACAGCGGCACGCTCACCACCGCCTCCACCGCGCTTGCCGAGAGCATCTCGGCATGGGACAGGGTGGCCAGCACCTGACCGGGTGGCGGTGGATGCACCAGGGTCGCCTCCTGGTCCAGCGCCTCGTCCATGGCCGCCGCGATGGCGCGCACCTCGCGCATGCGAGTGTCGGGTGCCGCCGTATGCGACAGGGAAATCACCCGCACGCGGCCACGCCGCAGCATGCCGAGGGAGGCACGCTGGGCGCCGAGTCGTGACGCCAGTTCGCTGGTCAGGCTGTCGGCAGCATCACGCAGGCGGCGCGCATCGAGGAGGGGCGCCAGCAGGTCGAAAGCGGCCTCGATCCGCTCGCGATGCTGTGCCTGGCCCTCCGCACGGCGACGCCACAGCAGGGCCTCCAGCCAGGCCGTCCCCCACTGCAGGCGGCGCATCACCTCGGGGAGCAGTTCCCGGGAGGGGCAGGCGACTTCCATCGCCACCACGGCTTCGAGTTCCTCGTCGAAGAACACCGGCAAGGCCACGGCATAGAGGGAATCACGCCCCTCCTCGGCCAGGCTTCGTGCCGCCCCCGCCCGTTGGGCGACCGCCGAATCCACGGCATGGCTCATGGCTTCGGAGGGCGCACGCGAGGCGGATTCCGGCCAGGCGGCGGTAGGAACCAGGATGCCTTCCTGCTGCTCATGAAGCAGGACCACGGCCTCCTGGCAGCCACTGACCATACGACACTGCAGGGTCAGCCAGGCGACCAGGTAATCATGCTCGTCCTCGGCCTCGGCCAGGCGGCGCCAGAGGGCCTGGTCGAGGAAGGCAACGCGCTCCCCGGAACCCGGATCATCCGCCCTGCGGGGCGCCGCTGAATCTCTCACCA
Source organism: Halomonas sp. (assembly GCA_024636705.1). GTDB lineage: Bacteria > Pseudomonadota > Gammaproteobacteria > Pseudomonadales > Halomonadaceae > Halomonas. The sequence goes on along the minus strand of JAGXGN010000130.1, from coordinate 5,706 downwards.
GACGCCTCCCCGGGGAGGCCTGAAAGACCGCCCCTATTGCTGACTATCTTCTTGACTGCCTTGCTTGCTGCCATCCTGCGTGCCGGGATCAGCGCCTCAGTGACTCCCTGTCGCGGAGGGCCCCTGGCGGGGATCGTTGCTGATGTCGAGATGGCCATAGCGCTTCTCGTACTCGCCCACCACGGCCGTCAGCAGGGTCAACAGGCGCTTGGCCGCGAAGGGACTGAGGATGATGCGATCATGCAGCTTGACCTTGAATTCCGACTCCCTGGCGTTCCAGGTCTGGTTGGTCCCGAAGAAGAGGGTCATTTCCTCCCGTGTACTGGTGACATTCACCACATTGGCATAGGACATGTTCATGGCCGAGTCGTCCCAGACCACCTTGGGCGTACCCTTCTCCGTTTCCTTTGCCTTGGCCTGCTCGTCTTGCGGGGTATCATCGATCATGGATGCTCTCCGTTGCACTGCGTCTTCCAGCTCCCTCGGCGTATGCCGGGGGCTAATTCGGCGTCGGGCGAATCGCCTCGGCGCCGGTGAACACCTTCATGTTTCAGCGTAGTCCAGAACCGAACTTGCCGAGCAGCGACAAGGGCCGTGACAGCGCCGAATTGCCAACAGTATCGAAGGTCATCTCGTCCTCCTGATCCTGTGGGCCATCGCCGGTCATCAAGGCATCGACGGCCTGGACCGATGCCGCCATGCCGGCACGCTCGGATACGATCCTCGCTGGCGCCTCCACCGGCGGCGTGTCGGTCATTCCGTTGTCGCCACGCAGTGCCCCGCTCCTCAGGTCGAACAGCAGCAGGTCATGACCCAGCGCCAGCCCCTGACCATTGCCCTGGTCGCGGGACGGCTCGGCAGGCGAGTTGATTGGCGCATCGACTTCCCCGCCACCGCCGGTCTCCGAGATCATCGGCAACAGCCGCACACCCGGCTCCAGAGCCTCGGCCATCAGCTCGCCATCGGTGTCGCCGTGGGTCATTCCCGCCAGGTGGCCGAGCTCGTGCATCAGCACGCTCAGCAGGTCGATTCGGCCATCGGCATCACCCTGCTGAATCGCCATCAGGCGGCCATCGCCGTTGTCGGTGAACTCAACGTCGTCTTCGGGCGTGGCATCGATAAACCAGCCATGACCGGCGGCATCCGCATCCAGCAGGATCCGGCCCTGGACCGCCTGAGCAAGCTTCACGCCGCCAAGATCGGCCAGTTCGACGCTGAGGTCATCCAGCGCAAGCGCAGGCATATCCTCATGGGCCGCCTGCCAGCGGATCAACGCCGCTTCCAGCAGGGCAGAAAGCTGCTCACCGGTCGGGACCGCATCCATCTCGACAGCACCCAGCCTGGGACCCGTAGCCACCAGGGCATCGTCGTCATCCAGGTAGACGATATCGTTGGTGCGGGCCTGGAGGTAATCAAACCCGGCATCACCCTCGGCCCCGACCATCAGGCCCCAGTCGCCGGCATTGAGCTGGCTGTAGTAGACATGCCCCAGCACCTGCCAGGCGGCGTCGGTATCGTCGGCGTCCGCCGGCTTCAGCGCGGCGCTCACCTGGCCACCGGTCAACGTCAGCTTGAGGTCGTAGGCCGTATTATCCGCCAGGCTGACATCCAGGGTGGCACTGATCACCGGGTCGCTACCGGCGACGTAGCCCAGCACCAGCTGGCCTCCATCCAGAACGGCGAATTTGTAGTCGTCGACGTCGTGGTAGTCGTAGACCAGCCCCGAGCTTCCCTCGCCGACCAGCAGCCGGGTCTCGAGCTCGAGGGCGGCGTAGGCGCCAACGCCCTGGGGCAGAGCGCCGAACAGCATGGCCGGCTGGCCAGTGGCGCTAGCTGCGAGCTGACCACCTGCCAGCTGCCAGTCTCCGGCAACCACTTCCAGGCCATGTTCGGCGCCCTCGAAGTCCCAGACCGACTCATGGGTGGTCAGCGGCGGCAGCTTCTGCACCTGGTAATTGCTGAAGTGGGTCACCGAGTTGTCGGCCCCCAGTGCCAGGTAGCCATCGTTCAAGGCATCGGCGAAGGCGTAGCTGGTCTCGTGCTGCCCATCAATGACCACCGTGACGACGTTGCCGTTGAGTACCAGCCCCAGCTCGTAGGTGCGGTCATGCCACAGCTTGAGATTGGTCTGGGACAGGGTCTCCCAGCCATAGGCCGTACGCTGGCCGACCAGCAGCTTGTTGGTGCTCTGGTCGATACCGGCAAACTTGAAGTCGTGCTCGTTCTGGTAGTCGAAGATGATATAGGCGTTGGAGCCTACGCCACCCTTGTCCTTGTCGACGCGTACATCGACCAGGATCTCCAGGTAGCCGGGCAGTTGATCCTGCATATGCTGAATACTGACCGCCTCCTCACCCACAGGCGCCGTGGCGGTATAGAGACCGCTGCCCATGGTCCAGTCGCCGGCCTCGACGGAGAAGGCGCTGGTGCCCATCGCGGCATCCTCATCCAGATACAGCTCGCGGCGCATGATCTCGCGCTTGCCCTGGAAGTTGCCGGGCTGCGGGTCGTCCGGGGCGCCGGTCTGCTCCTGCCAGTCGGCGTCCTTCTGCAACACCAGGCCAAGCTCGCCATAGGGCTCGTAATTGCGTGCCTCGTCCAGGTCGGCGATACGCCGGTCCTCGTCCTGGTCACCGGTGTGGCGCTCATGGTCCGGGGCCCACTGGTCGGCACCGTCGCTCTCGGAGAGGTCGTAGAGGAACTCCTGGAGCTGCGGCTGCAACGAACGGCTGATATGGAAGGCCCCGAAGGGACTGAAGGGCACCACATAGCTGTTGAACTCGCCCACCCAGTCGATGGCCCGGTCGGCCCCGGTGTTAAGAATCAGGCGATCGCGCCCAGCGCCACCGAAGGCGATATCGGCATAGGCCTGATGGGCATCCGGCAGGTTATTGGCCAGGGGGTTGTCGCCATCGAACTGGGGATGGGTGTTCTGCCCCGACACATCGCCGAAGTTGGATCCATGATCGTCGTCCATGTTGAGCATGTCGTCGCCGCGACCGCCATGCATATGGTCGCGCCCGGTGCCGCCCACCAGCCAGTCGTTGCCCAGGTCGCCGAAGATGCGATCATCGCCGTCGGTGGCCAGCAGGCCCTCGTCGAAGCGGGTATCAGCCGGGCCTTCGGTCGGATCGAAGTTGAGCAGGAAGTTGAACAGCGCTACCTGATCGCCATCATCATTGAGGCCGACCAGATACTCGGTCTCGCCATCGACCAATCGCGTGACCAGCAGGTCGAGATAGTCTGCGGCATCACCGGGGAGGGAGCCGTCAGCACTCAGAATCCCCTGTGCAGCTATGGCATCAACCCACTCGGCACTCTTCAGCCACTCGCCATCGCTGCCCAGCATGGTGCGCCGCCACGGGTCATGCTCATCGTAGAGCGAGAATTCGCCGGTGCCGGGGCGGCGACCCTCGTACTGCAGGATATCGCCGGTGTTGATCGGCGCCCGATCGGCGTACCAGGGCACCAAAGCCGGGTCCAGAGAGTCACCATTACCGTCTTTCCAGAGCTCCTGCTGACGCTCCAGCAACCAGTTGAGGCTGCCGTCGTAGTAGCCCGGCAACGCCTCGGCACCCGAGACGGCATCGTCGCCGGCACCGCTGTGCAGCCAGTCGTTGCCCAGACCGCCGAAGACGATGTCGTTACCTTCCGTCTCAAGCTCGCTACCTCCCTCGCCCGGGAAGGCGAACAACCGCACGGCAAGCTTGAGCTCGTGGCTCTGGTTGATAACCGCCTGCTGGATATTGCCGGGCGTGCTGATCACCTTGTCGAGGTCGGCATCGGCAATCTCGGCGATACCATAGAGCGGCTCGGACTCACCGTTGCGGCTGGGCAGGATCAAGCCGTCGTCGCCGATCACACCATCATCGCCAGTGCCGCCGCTGATCCAGTCGTTGCCGGTACCTCCAGTGATCTGGTCGTCTTCGCTGTTACCGAAGATGGCGTCGTGGCCGGCCATACCGTGGATCAGGTCGTCCCCGGATTCGCCGTGGATCAGATCATCGCCACTGTTATTGCCAAGTCCTTCACCATCGTAGGTATCTCCTTGCCCAGCCTTGTAGTCGAGCAGCTCGAAGGCGCGCGGCTCGATCAGGGTCCAGCTCGGATCACCATCCACGAGTGCATACCAGGTTCCCACAGGATCACTTCCCGGAGCGAACTGACGAGCCTCGAAGAACTCGCCGGCGCTGAGGTGGCGGGAGGTGTCGAAGTTGAAGGTGAGCGGCTGGTTATCGCCAGCGACCAGTCGATAGATATTGGCGTTATCGCCCAGGATCACGTCGGCATCACGGCCGTGGCGGTCCTGCCAGGCCAGATCGTCATCGCCGAAGTCCTCATCGGCTGAGACGAACTCACTGCGCTGCAGGCGCTCACCCGCACCGCCGTAGATCTCGTCGCCACTATCAGGCCGCTGCTGGGGGGTCACCAAGCCAAACAGCGCGGAGCTGCCGCCGATGATGTCATCCTGACCCAGGCCGCCGTAGAGCAGGTCGCTGCCGCCATTGCCCTCGATATAGTCGTCGCCATCCGAAGCGCGCTCGATAACGTTAAAGCGCAAGTTCAGGATGGGGTTGTCTCCCTCGACTAGCTGGCCATCGTCCATCTGCAGGTCGAAGGCCTGGGGACCGCCATCATCGCTGTAGGAGCCATCGCGCAACGGAGTGATGGCACTGCTTTCCAGACCTGTGACCAAGGCCGCCAATGCCGTCAGCGTGTCGGGCTGCCAGCCACTTGTGGCGTTAAGCTCCCATAGAGTCAGCAGGTTTCCAAGGTCAAACGGATCCAGGATTTCCAGGCTGCCGTCACCCTGGATGACATCGTCACCCAACTCGCCGAACAGCATGTCGCCATCCGCACCGCCGGCCATCAGGTCGTCGCCGAAGGTGCGGTTGCTACCTCCTGCATCCTGGGTGCCATGGTCATGGTCCAGCAGGGTGATGGTGCGGCCGAAGCTCCAGTTGGGATCCACGCCCTGCCCACCATCACTGGTATCCAGATTAAGGTCCGGATAGCCGCTGTCGGTATCAGGCTCGGTTCCAAAAACAGGCATGTCATAAATGACATCCCCTGTCAGTTGGTAGTGCCGCTGGCTCGCGGTATCTGCGGTGCGCCAGATGGTGCCATTATCGCCGAGCATCGCATCACTGCCGCTACCACCGTCCATCAGGTCGTTAAAGCGCGGAGGCGCCGTTTCCGGCTCGTAGGGCCAGCCTTCATCACGCTTGTCCCAGTCAAGATCTGAGGTGACTACTTGGGTCGGAGCTCCCAGCCAGTCGATGCCACCCTCGACGTTATGGCCACCGATCATGTCGTCGTCGCCGGCTCCGCCGTACATGGCGTCATTGCCCTGCTGGCCAAGCATGATGTCGTCGTCGTCACCACCGAACATCAGGTCTCCGGCGCCACCGTCTTCGGCACCCGTATGGATGGCGAAGAAGTTCTCGGCATGCCCATTACTGTAGGTATTCTGCTGGGGCAGCAGCTCACCATGATCGCCGAACAGCAGGTCATGGCCGGTGCCACCGAACAGCAGGTCGCTGTCGGTGCCGCCGAACATCACGTCGTCATCGGCTCCGCCATCGATCAGGTCACGCCCCCCCAGGGTCGGATTGGTGGTGGTGACCAGGTCGAGAATGCGATAGCTCGCCTCGCCTTCCTTCTCATTCCACTCCAGGCGGCCCTGGTCACCGAGCAGGGTGTCTT
>JAGXGN010000129.1 GCA_024636705.1 Halomonas sp. | reverse complement strand
CGCTCACGCGCGCCGATCCAGAAATTCGCCGACAGGGTGGCGGGCAAGTTCGTCCCCACGGTCATCGGCGTCGCCATTCTCTCCTTCATTGCCTGGGCGATCTGGGGCCCGGCACCGGCGCTGTCCTATGCACTAATCTCGGCGGTCGCGGTGCTGATCATCGCCTGTCCCTGTGCACTGGGCCTGGCCACCCCGATGTCGATCATGACAGCCACCGGGCGCGGCGCCCAGCTAGGGGTACTGATCAAGAACGCCGAGGCGCTGGAGCGTTTCGCCAAGGTCGATACGCTGATGGTCGACAAGACCGGTACGCTGACCGAGGGCAAGCCGAAGCTGGTGGCGGTGCTGCCGGAGGAGGGGCATGACGAGGCCGAGGTGCTGCGCCTGGCGGCCAGCCTCGAGAAAGGCTCCGAGCACCCCCTGGCCGAGGCCATCGTCACCGGCGCCGAGGAACGCGACGTATCCCTCGCCGATGCCACCGATTTCGAGGCCGTGACCGGCATGGGCGTCAAGGGGGTCGTGGACGGCAAGTCGGTGGCACTCGGCAACGCCAAGCTCATGGCCGCGCTGGGCCTCGATGGCGGGCGGATCTCCGAGACCGCGAACGCCCGTCGCGATGAGGGCGAAACGGTGATGTTCGTCGTGCTCGACGGCCAGATCGCCGGCCTGGTAAGCGTGGCCGACCCGGTGAAGGAAACCACGCCCGAGGCCCTGAAGGCGCTGCACCGGCTGGGATTTCGCATCATCATGGCCACCGGCGACAACGAGCGCACCGCCCGTGCCGTGGCCGGCCGGCTAGGCATCGACGAGATCCGCGCCGACGTGCTGCCCGAGGACAAGGCGCGCATCATCCGGGAGATGCAGGCGGAAGGCCGCAAGGTGGCCATGGCCGGCGACGGGGTGAACGACGCCCCTGCCCTGGCCCAGGCCGATGTCGGCATCGCCATGGGCACCGGCGCCGACGTGGCGATCGAAAGTGCGGGCTTCACGCTGGTCAAGGGCAACCTCGATGGCATCGTGCGCGCCCGCAAGCTGTCGCTGGCCACCATGCGCAACATCAAGCAGAACCTGTTCTTCGCCCTGATCTACAACGGGGCCGGGGTACCGATCGCCGCCGGGATCCTCTATCCGTTCCTCGGCATCCTGATCGGGCCGATGTTCGCCGCCTTCGCGATGAGTGCATCCTCGCTGTCGGTGGTGATGAATTCGCTGAGGCTGCGCCGGGTGAGGATCTGAATCATGAATGACGAAAAGGGGTGGCTGGAGCGACGTCCCGGCAAGGGCACCTTCTGGCTCATGGTGGTACTTGCCCTGGGGGTAATGGGCTTCCTGCTCTGGGGAGAGCACAAGGTGCACCTGCTCGGCGCCCTACCCTGGCTGATCCTGCTCGCCTGTCCGCTGATGCATGTGTTCATGCACGGCGGGCACGGGGGACATGGCGACCACAAGGGAGGACGCGATGGGTAGCGCCACGCCGGGACTGGCGCTCGCTTGGAGGCTTCAGCGCCTTCCTGGTGGCGGATCCGAGTGGCTGGCGTCTGTAAGGACCATATCTGGGAGGTACAGTCATGAAACGAAGACGCTTTCTCGTCGGCGCGACAGTGGTGATCGGCAGCGTGGGGGCGGCATTCACGGCCGTGCCATTCCTTGCCTCCTGGCAACCCAGTGCGCGCGCCAGGGCCGCCGGCGCCCCCGTAGAGGTCGACGTCAGCAAGCTGGAGCCTGGGCAGCAGTTGACCGTGGAATGGCGCGGCAAGCCCGTCTGGGTGTTGCACCGCACCCCGGAGATACTTGATCGGCTGGCGACGCTGACGGACTCCGACAGGCTCCGTGATCCGCTGGCCAAGGTGGCGACGCAGCAGCCGGCCTATATCACCGGGCCGCTGCGCTCGCTCGAGGAAACATATCTGGTGGTCATCGCGATCTGTACCCACCTCGGCTGCGTGCCCCTGTTTCGGCCCGAGCCGGGCTCGGTCAGCGACGACTGGCCGGGCGGCTACTTCTGCCCGTGCCACGGTTCCCGGTTCGACTTCTCCGGACGCGTGTTCAAGGCGGTGCCGGCGCCAACCAACCTTGTGATCCCGCCGCACCGATACTTGTCTGACACGCGGGTCGAGATCGGCATCGACCCCGAACCATCGACATCCTGACCACAAGAGGTAATGCGCCATGACCGCCAAGACATCGACCGCCAAGGCTCCCTCGGCTCGCCACGCCCCGCGCAAACGCCAATCTACCGCTCCGCAAGAGGCCACCGACCAGGTGAGCGCACCCGAGCCCAAACCTGTCACCGCCCCGAGCCCCCCAGCAGCGGAACTGCTCACCTATCAGCTCGACCTGTGGCAACGCAGCGTGCGCTACCTGGACACGCTGCGTGAGCGCGCGAACAACATGATGGAGCACGAGCGGGCCGGCAAGCCGCCGCTGCTCGACTTCGACTACGAGACGATCCTCGACGGCCGCCGGCTGGCGCGCCCCGCCAACTATGCTCTGCTGCGGGTCACACGCGTGGGCGATGACTGCCTGGAGGACTGCCTCGATGCCAGCAAGCCGCCGGTGGTCATCGTCGATCCGCGCGCCGGCCACGGCCCGGGCATCGGCGGCTTCAAGCGTGACTCCGAGGTGGGCATGGCACTCCACGAGGGCCATCCGGTCTACTTCGTGATCTTCTTCCCGGAACCCTTGCCCGGCCAGACCCTGGACGACGTGCTACACGTCCTGCGCCGCTTCGTCGAGGCGGTGGCCGAGCGTCACCCCGGCCAGCCGCCGGTGCTCTACGGCAATTGTCAGGCGGGCTGGGCCATCGCGCTGCTCTCCGCTGACTGCGAGGGCCTGGTGGGGCCGGCGGTGCTCAACGGCTCGCCACTCTCCTATTGGTCGGGTGAATCCGGCGTCAATCCCATGCGGCTGGCCGGCGGGCTGCTGGGCGGCGCCTGGCTGATGCACCTGTTGGCGGACCTGGGCGATGGGCGTTTCGACGGCGCCCACCTGGCCAGTAACTTCGAATCGCTGAAGCCGGCCAATACCCTGTGGCAGAAGGATTATCAGCTGTTCGCCGATATCGACGGCCAACGTGAACGCTTCCTCGACTTCGAGCGCTGGTGGACGGGTTTCTACGCGCTGAGCAAGGCAGAGATCACGTCCATCGTCGAGAACCTCTTCATCGGCAACCAGCTCGAACGCGGGGAGCTGCAGGTCTGTCCGGGCTGCACCGTCGATCTCCGGCGTATCCGCAATCCACTGGTGATCTTCGCCTCCAGCGGTGACAACATCAGCCCGCCCCATCAAGCGCTCAACTGGATTCCCGCGGTCTACCCAAGCACGGAGGCGCTCAAGGCCGCCGACCAGCGCATCGTCTACCTGCTCAATACCCATGTGGGCCATCTGGGCATCTTCGTCTCCTCCAAGGTCGCGCGCCTCGAGCACCGGGCGATCCTCGAGAGTGTCGGCGAGCTGAACGACCTGGCACCCGGCCTCTACGAGATGGGGTTCGAGGGGCTCTATGGCGAGTCGTTTCGAGGCAACGGTGAAGCGGCCCAGTGAGTCTCGGCCATCAAAACCATGTCTCCCCGGGACTAAGCCACCAACGGCCGTGTCGACGGCGCCCTCATGGGCATGCCTTCCCGCGGCGTATTCCAGCAAAGCAAAGGAAATAAAGCATGAAACGCAAATCAATACGGCCATGGCTCAACTCTATGGTGGCGGGTGTGATGATGGGTGCATCGATCGCCGCGATGGCCGCCGGTAATCGCGCCTTCGTACCGATGGGCTCGGCAGATGCCGTCGGCGTTATCGACCTGGAAAGCTACCAGATGACATCCACCATGACGGATACCATCAATACGCACGGTTCGGCATTAACACCGGACGGTAAGTACCTGGTTGCCGGCAGCCTCACCCCACGCGATATCGAGGAAAGCGTCAGTCGTCCAGAGGACATGACGGAAGACGAACATGCGGCCCATCACGGTGGGGGTAGGAAGGCCCCGGCGGATGAGCAGAGCACCGGCCTGCTGTATGTAGTGGATACGACCACCCATTCCATCGTGCGAAAGCTGGAAGTCCCCGGTCCGGTTCACCATGTGCTGGTGACGGCCAATGGTCGCTATGCCGTCTCCACTCATCCCATGGGAGGTGGCATCAGTATCGTTTCGCTGGATTCCGGCCAGCTTGTCGCGACAGTGGCAACCGGACCGGCCCCGAACTACGTCACCGAAATCGAAGATGGCCAGTCGCTGCTAGTCAGCAACACGGGGAACGGGACGGTCAGCGAGATCGATACCCAGAACTGGTTCGTTGAACGAAACATGCGGGTCGGTGGCAGCCCGGGGCACATGGCCCTATCACCCGACAATGAGCGGCTCTACGTCAATGATGATTCGGCCGGGCGCGTCGTTGCACTCGATCTGCCTACCGGCAGCGTGGCGGGTGAACATGACGTGGGCGAAGCCCCCCATGGCGTCGGCCTGAGCCCGGACGGTCGGACTCTGTATGCGACGAGCCAAGGTGACGACCGGCTCGTCAGGATCACACTCGAGGACGGAACTCGGCAAAGTATCGACCTGGCTCCGGCCCCCTACCATCTGGCGGTGGCTCCGGTTGATGGTCGGTTGCTTGTCACCAGTCGCGAGGAAAGCAAGCTCTGGGTAATCGATCCAATATCTCTCGACGTCCTGCACACCATTCCACTTGATGGGATAGGTCACCAGATATCTCTGGACCCGCGATAGGATTGCAGTCTTGCTGCCGATTGTGAGGGACACATGACAGATAGCACACACCCAGGAGGTAACATGACCCAGACGGCAACGCCAGTGCCTCTTGCGACGCTCGATGACCTGGTGCAGCAGGCCCGTGGCGATGACCCGATCCGAGTGGCCGTCGTCGACAAGCAGGCGGCGCGACAGTGCTTCACGCGGCTGACCGGCTTGTTCAATACCCTCAACGATGCGGCATAGGAAACGCCGAGACGACACAACGCAGGCACTGAGGGAGGATCGAGCAGTGAGCGAGCCCAGTATCGGCAACACCGCTGGGCGATCGACGGACCCCCGCCCGACAGCGGACCTCGCACGGGATGATACTGTGACCGTGATCGGCGCTGGCCCGGCCGGGCTTGCCTGCGCCATCGTCCTGGCGCGCGGGGGGCGGCGCGTGATCGTGCACGAGCGCCGCCGTCGCGTTGGCGCCCGCTTCCACGGCGACTTCCAAGGGCTCGAGAACTGGAGCGACGACATCGATGTGCTTGATGAACTCGCGAGCGAGGGGATCCGGCCCAGCTTCGAGCATCGCGCCGTCTCGCAGGTGACGGCCTTCGACGGCTGGGGCGGTCGCCACGAGATTCGCTCGGACGAGCCGCTGTACTACTTGGTCCGGCGTGGGTCGGGAAGGGACACGTTGGATCACGCCCTGCTCGAGCAGGCCAAGGCCTGCGGCGTGGAGGTAAGGCTGTCGTCCCCGGTCAAGAGCACATCCGGCTCCGCCGTCGTGGCCACGGGGCCAGTACTCGCCAACGTCATGGCGGTGGGCTACCTGTTCGAGACCGCCATGCCACGGGGCTGCTGACGGGGGTGTATACGCTGGCCTTGTTCGGCTTCGCTCGGCTCGCCATCCTCCTTCCGACGAGCGTGCCTTTGAGCCGGCGTCGACTCGGGCAATCGGTGGCTTCCTGGCGCTTACGCTGCTTCACTTTTGTGAAATGGTCCCAGAAAACTCGAACTGGCAGCGACAGCTTGAGAAAGTGAGATGTCCGCTCAGGCTTGACCAGAACACTCGATGACGGGTTGATCCCGCTGGACAACAACCCGGCCGAGAACGCAATCCCCCTTCGTGGTGGACCACAAGAACTGACTTTCAGCCACACATTTTCTATGCCGACGGTGGCGATTCGGTAGCTCTGGTAAATTAATGCAGTATTTTCCTAGAGATCATCCATCCTCCCTGTCTGACGAACGAGACGCATCGCTTCGTGCTGTTCCAATTCAAGAAGGGATTCGAGTAACTCCCTTGCTTCAGGAATCTCCGCCTTACCGGCCAGGTTACGATAAAGGGCCGTCACCTGATCATGAAAATCGAAAACTTCCCGGCAAATCTCATTGAAATCCAGCGCGGCATAGGGTGCATCACAGGTCCGATGCGTCCGGATCGGCTTGTGTTCCAGGTAATCATACACATAGGTATTCAATGCTTTTGGATCGGCTCGACGCTTGAACTCTCTGACAACAAATTCCATCTCATTTTCATGAGCCGCCAGATAATCAAGGAGCATTCTGGCACGCTCTTCTTCATTATGATCGGCACAATGGGAAAGGCAGCGTGCCAAATTCTCATGAAGCTGGCGTGTCCAGTCGACCAGATCACCAAACGTTTTAACCTCCATGATCCTGCTCCTCTGAAATCAGTGGGAATGCATGTTGTCGCTGTGAT
>JAGXGN010000128.1 GCA_024636705.1 Halomonas sp. | reverse complement strand
CCGCGCCAAGTGCAGGGGTTTATCTCCGGCTGCAAAGAGGAGGGGCTGCGCCCGCACCAAGTCAATGTGGATGGCGATGCCTACATGGGCCAGATGGTTGAGCTCTACGAGCGCTACCAGCTGACCTGTGAACGCGGCGGTCTGGTCGATTTCGGTGAACTGCTGCTGCGCAGCCTGGAGCTGCTGCGGGACAACCCGGCGCTGCTGGCCCACTATCAGGAGCGCTTCGGCCATGTGCTGGTCGACGAGTTCCAGGACACTAATACCCTGCAGTACGCCTGGCTCAAGCTGCTCTCCGGCCAGCGCACGCCGATGACGGTGGTCGGCGATGACGACCAGTCGATCTACGGCTGGCGGGGGGCGCGCATTGAGAACATCCGCCGCTTCGAGCAGGAGTTCCCGGGAACCCGGACCGTGCGGCTGGAGCAGAACTACCGCTCCACCAGCGCCATCCTCGACGCCGCCAATGCCTTGATCAGCCACAACGCCGGACGCATGGGCAAGGAACTCTGGACGGCCGGAGAGCGTGGTGAGCCGATTTCCGTCTACTCGGGGTTCAACGACCTCGACGAGGCGCGCTATATCGTCGACACTATCCGAGAGAAGGTCGAGGGGGGGATTAACCGGCGCGAGATCGCTATTCTCTATCGCTCCAACGCCCAGTCCCGGGTGCTCGAGGAGACCCTGATCCGCCAGGGGGTGCCCTATCGCATCTACGGCGGTCAGCGCTTCTACGAGCGCCTGGAGATCAAGAACGCCCTGGCCTACCTGCGGTTGCTGCTCAACCGTGACGATGATGCCTCCCTGGAACGGGTCATCAATGTTCCGGCTCGTGGCATCGGCACCCGCACCGTGGAGATCCTGCGCGACCGTGCCCGCCACGCCGGCGTGCCACTCTGGCAGGCGCTGCATGACGGCCTGGCGGACGCCACCCTCAAGGGTCGCGCTACGACCATGGTCAAGGCATTCGCCGACCTCATCGAGCGGCTCGACAACGACACCGCCGGCCTGGCCCTGCACGAGATCATCGACCATGTGATCGAGGTCTCCGGCCTGGTGGAGCATCACCGTAGTGAGAAGGGCGAGAAAGGCCAGGCCCGGGTCGAGAACCTGGAGGAGCTGGTAACTGCCGCCAAGGCCTTCACCCAAGGTGAGGCTCTTGACCCGCCAGAGGCCGGTGAGGGCGGCGTGGCGCTGGAGGCCTTCCTCTCCGAGGCGGCGCTCAATGCCGGTGACCATGAGGCCGACGAGTTCGAGGACTGCGTGCAGCTGATGACGCTGCACTCGGCCAAGGGGCTGGAGTTCCCGGTGGTGTTCATCTCCGGCGTCGAGGAGGGGCTCTTTCCGCACCGGATGTCCCTGGAGGAGCCGGGCCGCCTGGAGGAGGAGCGTCGTCTTTGTTACGTCGGTCTCACCCGTGCCATGCGCAAGCTCTACCTGACCCGTGCCGAGTTGCGCCGCCTGCATGGCAAGGAGACCTTCCAGCGGCCCTCGCGCTTCCTGCGCGAGCTTCCCGAGGTGCTCCTGGAAGAGGTGCGCCTGCGAGGCCAGATATCCCGGCCGGTAACGGCCGGTCGGCCGGCGGTGGGCCTTTCCCGACAGACCTCGGTGAACGGGGGTGCCGACCTGCCCAGCCTGCGTCTCGGTCAGCGGGTGCAGCATCCGGTGTTCGGCGAGGGGGTGATCCTCAATGCCGAGGGCGAGGGAGAACGCGCCCGAGTACAGGTCAGCTTCGAGGGCGAGGGCGACAAGTGGCTGGTGCTGGGTTTCGCAAAGCTCACGCCGCTATGACGCCGGCCAACCAGGGCCCGCCATCCCCTCCACGGGACCGCTTGTCCCGTTCGAGGCAAGGAAGGTGTCACTCTAGTTCGAAGGGAAATAGTTCGAAGGAAAATAGAGCGAAGGAAAAATGAGATCTCTTCTGAAACGATGGTTCCCGGAAGTCACGGCCCAGTGGTCATCCCTGAGTGGCTACCAGCGCTTCGAGCGGCTGGTGTCCCTGGTTCTGACGACCGCCATCGGCGGTGTGGTCCTGGTGGCGCTGTATTACCTCATCGGTCATGTGGTGCAATTATTGTTCGTGCAGACCCGCGATCCCTTCGACTATCGGGTCTTCCAGGCGGTCTTCGACATGATCCTCACGGTCCTCATCGCCATGGAGTTCAACAACTCCATCGTGCGGACGATGAAGCACGAAGGCGGCTTCATCCAGGTCGAGATCGTGGTGCTGATCGCCATCATGGCGCTGGTCCGGAAATTCATGGTGATGGACCTGGAAGCCATTGATCCCTTGAAGATCCTGGCGCTTGCTGCCGGTGTTCTTTCACTGGGGCTCTGCTACTGGCTGGTGCGTCAGGGTAACCGACGTGGACCCGAGCGATGATTCCATCGTCACTCAGTCGCTTGCCGTGGAATTCGGCCGTGTCGCATACTCGTGACCAAGCCTGCCAGGGTCGGGACATCTCGGACTGGTACCCTCAAACGCTTCTGGAGCTTACGCCTAGCATGCAACGTCGCCTCTTTCTCAAGAACAGCCTCAAGACCGCCGGCCTCGGTGCCGCCGGTGTCGCCGCCGCGCCCTTCATCTCCACTGCCAGTGCCCAGGAGACCATTACCTGGGACATGGTGACCTCTTGGCCGCGGAACTTTCCCGCCCTGGGTACCGGTGCCAACGACTTCGCCGAGCGCATCGAGAAGCTTTCCAACGGCCGCATGCGCATCAATGTGCATGGTGCCGGTGAGCTGGTGCCGGCCCTGGAAGTCTTCGATGCGGTGGCGGGAGGAACCGCCGAGATGGGTCACTCGGCCTCCTATTATTGGCGGGGCAAGACCCTGGCGTCGCAGTTCTTTACCGCCGTTCCCTTCGGCATGAACACCACCGAAACCAATGCCTGGCTCTATCATGGCGGCGGCCAGGAACTCTGGGACGAGGTCTATGCCAAGCACAACCTCAAGCCCTTTCCGGTGGGCAACACCGGCACCCAGATGGCCGGCTGGTTCAAGAAGGAGATCCATTCCCTGGACGATATGCAGGGACTCAAGCTGCGCCTGCCGGGGCTTGCCGGTCAGGCCATGAACGGTATCGGCGTGACCACGGTGAACATGCCGGGTGGAGAGATCTTTACCTCCCTGCAGACAGGCGTGCTCGATGCCGCCGACTGGGTGGGTCCCTACAATGACCTGGCCTTCGGCCTGCACCAGGTGGCCGACTACTACTACACCTCGGTGTGGAACGAGCCGAGCGCGATCCTTGAGGGCACCGTGAATCTGGATGCCTGGAATGCCCTGCCCAACGACCTCAAGGACGTGGTTCGCGAGGCGGCTAGGGCCTCCAACCTGGCCATGATCAGCGAGTTCGCCTACCGCAACGCCCAGGCGCTGGATACCCTGGTCAACGAACACGGTGTCCAGTTGCGCACCTTCCCTGACGACGTCATGACGGCACTCTTCAAATCCTCCAAGGAAGCCATACAGGCCCAAGTCGAGAGTGACCCGGATTCGGCCAGGGTCTATGCGTCCTACCAGGCGTTCCAGCGCCTGGTGCGGCCGTTCACGGATATCGGCGAGTACGCCTACCTGAAGGGTCGTGATGCCGTAGGGGGATGATAGCCCGGTCGCGTGCCGAGCCGGCGGCTATTGGGTCACGGCACGTATCCTGCCGTTGTCGTCCAGTGCGACGATCACGAAGCGGGCATCGGTGACCTTGTGCAGTTCATCCGGTTCGCGTTCCTGGGGAGATCGGATCCAGACCTCCACATCGATGCGGATCGAGCTGTGACCGATCTCGCCTACCGTGGTGAAGATATTGACCATGGAACCGACGCGCACCGGACTCAGGAAATCCATGGCCTCGATGGCCACGGTGGCCGTCCGGCCCCTGGCCTCGCGACTGGCGACCAGCTCGGCGGCCTGATCCATCTGGGCGACCAACCAGCCGCCCCCGATATCGCCATGGACGTTGACATCATGACGGCTGGCCAGCAGCTTCAGGGTCAACTCCCCTCGTGGGGCGGGAATGTCATCGACGTCTGTCATGGAACGGTCATCATCCTGGTTTGTTATTGTGGAAAGCACGTTCTCTCAATGGTAAACGCTGGCAGTGCCTGGCCACCAGCCTTGCATAGGGCTCAGTGACAGACGACCGGCTGACTCCCGGTGGCGATGATTGTTTCCTCCGGCCTCTTGAAAGGGGGAGGTGTGCACCTGATGTATCATGGTGTCTAAGCGGCCTGTTAGCGGTGATTCACTTATTTCTTGAATTCAGGGGTTAACCGGACTGCAACATTTCTGCGCCATCATCCATCCAATCCGTGCCTGTGGCGCACCGAGAACGACATCAGCGGGTGCAGGGTCCGAGGACCCTGCACCCAAGGAGAGACTCATGGACATTACCAGCGATACCCACAGCCAGCATATTTCCCGGCAGTTCAATCAGGAGCTCGAGGCGCTCAAGACCCGCCTGATGGCCATGGGTGGCCTGGTGGAAAAGCAGGTCCAGGATGCCGTCACCGCCCTACTCGACGCCGACACCCGCCTGGCCGAGCAGGTGGTCGACAATGATAGCAACGTCAATGACATGCAGATGCGGATCGACGAGGAGTGCACCCGGGTGCTGGCACGTCGCCAGCCGGCGGCCTCGGATCTGCGCCTGGTGCTGGCGGTGATCCGTGCTGCCTCCGACCTCGAGCGTATCGGCGATGAGGCGAGCAAGATCGCCCGCAACGCCATCGGCCTGGTGGAGGCCAATCACGGTACCCGCGGCTTCGTCGAGGTCAGGTTGATCAGCGAACATGTCCGCAAGATGGTGCGCGATGCCCTGACATCATTCGCCCGCTTCGATATCGAACTCGCCATCAAGGTCGTTCACGAGGACGAGCAGGTGGACAACGAGTACAAGAGCGCCATGCGTTCGCTGATGACCTTCATGATGGAGGATGCCCGCTCGATCTCGCCGATTCTCAGCGTGATGTGGATCCTGCGTGCCCTGGAACGCATCGGTGACCATGCCAACAACCTGGCCGAGTACGTGGTCTATCTGGTCAAGGGGCTCGACATCCGCCACACCGCCCCCGACGAACTGGACGAGCGGTCGCTGACCCGCAAGGATTGACGCCTGGATGCTCGATGCCTTCTCGGCCCTGTCGCGTGGCACGCGGCTGGTCTATGGTCGCGGCCTCAGGCGCTATGTCTTCGTCCCCATTGCCATCAACCTGCTGGTCTACGGGGTCATGCTGCAACAGGTGCTGGCTCGCTTCGGTGGCTGGCTCGATACCTGGATGGCCTTTGTGCCCGGCTGGCTGGACTGGCTCTCCTGGCTGATCTGGCCGCTGTTCGTGATCAGCCTGGTGGTGATCGTCTTCTTCACCTTCACCCTGGTGACCCATCTGATCGCCGCGCCCTTCTATGGTTTCCTGGCGGCCAAGGTGGAAGCGGTCGTCACCGGGCGCCCACCGCTGGATGATCGTGGCCTGCTGAAGGCCGGTATCGATGCCCTGGTTCGGGAACTGGTCAAGCTGGTGTATATCCTGCCGAGAATGGCGCTGTTGTTCGTGGTCAGTTGGATACCCGGCGTCAATATCGTGGCGCCCTTCCTGTGGCTGGCCTTCTCGGCCTGGATCATGGCCATCACCTATCTCGACTACCCCATGGACAACAACAAAGTCAGTTTTTCCGACATGCGTCGTCGGTTGGCCGCTCGCTGGTGGCCGACCCTGACCTATGGCGGCTGGGTGACCCTGATTACCTGGTTACCCCTGGCCAACCTCTTCCTGCTGCCGGGTGCCGTGGCCGCTGCCGTATTGATGTGGGAGCGCCATTATCGCCAGCCCGGTGAAGAGTAGCGAGACCAGACCCGTCATGTCCGGGCGATGCTGGGCGTTTCGGCGTCCTCGGTGACCAGCCGGCCTCGGGGAAAGATGCAGCGGAACCGGGCCCCCTCCCCGGGGCGCGAATGGATCTCCAGTCTCGCCTCGTGGCGCAGCAGTACGTGCTTGACGATGGCCAGCCCCAGGCCGGTGCCGCCGGTGGCAGAACTTCGCCCCTTGTCGATCCGATAGAAGCGCTCCGTCAGACGCGGTATGTGCACCGGATCGATGCCTTCGCCGTCATCCTCTACCTCCAGGCAGGCCCCTTGGGGATGGGGTCGCCAGCGCAGGGTGATGTGGCAGCCGGCCTGAGTATAGCGAACCGCATTGAAGGCCAGGTTGGAGAGCGCGCTGCGGATTTCCTGCTCGCTGCCGGTCAGCGCCCGATGATCGACGATATCCACTCGGATGATCTGGCGTCCCGCGGAGAGCGTCTCGGCATCTTGGCGAACGCTCTCCAGTAGCCTCTCCATGTCCAGCGGCCTGTGGTCCTCGCCAGCCTGGTCGATCTCCAGGCGTGAGAGCAGCAGCAGGTCATCGACCAGGTTCTGCATGCGGGTGGTCTGTTCCTGCATCTGCCCCAAGCCGCGGGACAGGCGTGGCGGCAACTGGTCCGCATGATCCGAGTAGGTTTCCAGGTAACCGGCGAGCACGGTCAAGGGCGTTCGCAGCTCATGGGAAACGTTGGCTACGAAATCACGGCGCATCTCTTCCAGACGGTGCAGGCGGGTGATGTCGCGGGCCATCAGCAAGCGCTCATCGTCCCCGTAGAGCGTGATCTGGAACTGCAGGACCCGCCGTTCGTCGATGGGCGAGGGCAGGGTGAGGGG
>JAGXGN010000127.1 GCA_024636705.1 Halomonas sp. | reverse complement strand
GCTCAAGAACGAGACCACCAAGACCTACATCGGCTCCCATGGCGCGCCGGCGTACGGCGAGGTGATCCTGCCCATGGTGCTGGGCGAGGGATCGCCGGTACTGGAGTCCAAGCGTGCCAGCGCCACCCAGTCACCCGGCGGTACCGGCGCCCTGCGCCTGGCGGGCGACTTCATCGCCCACCAGCTGCCCGGCAAGGACATCTGGGTCTCCGACCCGACCTGGCCGAACCACCTGGGCATCTTCCCGGCCGCCGGCCTGACGCTGCACAAGTACCCCTATGTGGATGCCGAGAACCGTCTCGACTTCGACGGCATGCTGGCGGCACTCAAGCAGATCCCGGAAGGTGACGTGGTACTGCTGCACGCCTGCTGCCACAACCCCACCGGCTTCGACCTCTCCCGCGAGCAGTGGCAACAGGTGCTGGACGTGGTTCGTGAGCGCCACTTGCTGCCGCTGATCGACTTCGCCTACCAGGGCTTCGGCGAGGGCCTCGAAGAGGACGCCTACGGGGTTCGCCTGATGGCCGAGAGTCTCGACGAGGTCATCATCACCAGCTCCTGCTCCAAGAACTTCGGCATCTACTGCGAGCGTACCGGCTGTTTGATCATGGTGGCGAAAAACCAGGAGCAGATGGAGAACGTCCGCTCGCAGATCGCCATCGTGGCCCGCGAGAACTACTCCAACCCGCCGGCCCATGGCGGCGCCATCGTCAGCGAGATCCTGCACTCCGCCGAGCTGGCCGCCCTCTGGCGCGACGAGCTCACCGAGATGCGCGACCGCATCAACACCCTGCGTCGCGACTTCGTCGAGGCCCTGAAGCCTTCCGGCCTGGATCAGAAGTACGCCTGCGTGGCCGAACAGCGTGGCATGTTCTCCTACACCGGGCTAACTCCCGATCAGGTGGATCGCCTGCGCGACGAGTTCGGCATCTACATGGTGCGCTCGGGCAGGGCCAACGTGGCCGGCTTCTCCCGGGAGAACCTGCCCTACCTGGCCAAGGCCATCGCCGCCGTCAACTGACCTCGCTGCGATGACCCAACACCAGCCCGCACCCCCGCCCATCCGGCGGGGTTTTTCGGGGTATCCGGATTAAGTGGTGTATCCAGTCTTTTACCAACACATGAACACGCTTTTCTCTCCGTATTTTCTGGTTGACAGCAACGGAGGAGCAGTGACCACGTTAAAGAGGCCCCATCCCCGTTCGGCAGCGACCAGGGCGGCACCGACGGCGGCCAGCGGAAAGACCAGACGAACCACCAGAGTGTCCAGGACGACGATCGACCGGTTGCTTGGCCAGCGCTGGCGACGGTGAAGACACCCCCACGAATCAGCGGCTCATTTGCCAGGATCATCTCTGACATGGCGGCGCCTCCTGTCACGCGACGGGCAGGCCCGCCGCTTTCCATTCCGGATAGCCTTCCTCGAAGCGCCGGACTCGGTAACCGAGTTGCCGAAGACGCTGCACGGCCTCATGCGACAGGACGCAATAGGGACCACGGCAATAGGCGACGATTTCCCTATCCTGGGGCAGCTTGTCCAGCATGTCTTCCAGCTGTGCCAGGGGAATGTTGATCGCCTCGGGCAGATGGCCGGCCTCAAACTCCTCCTCAGGACGCACGTCCAGCAGTGCCATCTCGCCGCTGGTAAGCCCGGCCAGCAGCTCGTCCCGACCGACCGCCTCCAGGGCGCCCTCGGCGTCATCATCGGCGAACAGCCGGCTGATCAGGCGCTCCATCTCGGCCAGATTGGTCTCGGCCACCTGCCTGAGCAGGCCCAGCAGGGTGACGATCCGCTCATCCGTCAGGCGGTAGATCATCTGCTTGCCGGAGCGGTGGGCGGTGACAAGACCCGCTCGACGCAGTTGCTGGAGATGCTGGGAGGCATTACCGATGGTCAGGCCGGCGGTGTTGGCCAAGGTCTCCACCGAGGCCTCGGCCTGGGCCAGGCGCTCCAGTAACGCCAGGCGGTGACCGTTGCCCAGGGCACGGGCAACCTGGGCCAGCGTATCGAGAAGATCCTGTTGCGAGGTCATTGGGGTCCCTCCGAGGCGCGAAAGCAAAATAGCGTGCTACTTGACAGGCAATGAATAAGCTATCCATCATTCTAGTGATTCATTGAATGAAAGCAAAGAGGAAAGCCATGCAGACGCTTATCATCATCAACGATCCCCCCTATGGCACCGAACGCCTCTACAACGGCCTGCGGCTCGCTCACGCCATGCTCAAGCGAGACGGCGGGGTGACGGTCTTTCTGTTGGGCGATGCGGTGTCAGGCGCCAAGTCGGGACAGAAGACACCGGACGGTTTCTACAACATCGAACGCATGGTCACGCGAGTCACCACCAAGGGCAAGGTTCTGTTGTGCGGGACCTGCATGGAGGCACGCGGGCTCACCGAGGACGAAGTGGTGGAGGGCGCCGAGCGCAGCACCATGGATGCCCTGGCGGAAGCCACTGAGCAGGCCGACAAGGTCCTGGTGTTCTGAGTCGATAGGACCCGAACGGCACCGACCCACCCGAAGGAGACATGAGCCCATGGAGACGAGTCACTTGGAAAAGCGCAACGTGGCTATTCTGGTGATAAGCCAGACCTTGTTCATGGTGGCGTCTATCACGGTCATGACGCTGAGCGGGGTCGTTGGCCAGCAATTGAGTCCCGACCCCGGCCTGGCCACGCTGCCGATTGCCATGATGATGCTGGGTACCGTGGCCTCGACCCTGCCAGCGTCGCTCTACATGAAACGTGTGGGCCGTCGACGGGGCTTCATCACTGGGGCAAGCCTTGGCGGCGTGGCAGGTGGCGTGCTGAGTTTCACCGCAATTGGACTGGGGTCGTTCTGGCTGTTTTGTGCAGGTAATTTACTGCTGGGGCTTTATCAGGGGTTCGCCATGTACTACCGCTTCGCCGCCGCCGATGTGGCCAGCCCCACCTTTCGCAGCCGGGCGATTTCCTTCGTCATGGCCGGTGGCGTGGTGGCGGCTTTCCTCGGCCCCTGGAATGCCAGTGCCGCCTCGGTCTGGATCGCCTCCGTGCCGCTGGGTGGGCCCTACCTCGTGATTGCCATTCTGGCGCTGTTGGCCGTGCTGCTACTGACTTTTCTCAGGGTCCCGGCCAGCGGTGAACCCCAACCCGGCGATGTATTGCGGCCGCTGGCTGCCATCGCCGCACAACCGATCTTCGTGGTGGCGGTGCTGGCTGGTGCGGTGGGTTATGCCGTCATGATCCTGGTGATGACGGCCACACCCCTGGCCATGCGCGCGGAGGGCCTAGGGATGTCTCAGGTGGCGGTGATCATGCAATGGCATGCGCTCGGGATGTTCGCGCCTTCATTCTTTACCGGTAGCCTGATCGCTCGATTCGGAGTGACCCAGGTACTGCTGGCCGGCGCCATGCTACTGGCAGCGGCGGCCCTCATTGCCCCGCTAGGGGTGACATTCACCCATTTCGCAGTGGCGCTGGTGCTGCTGGGCATAGGCTGGAACTTCCTGTTCATCGGCGGAAGCGCCTTGCTCGCCAGCATTCACTCGGAAGCAGAGCGCGGCAAAGTCCAGGGCGTGAATGATCTGGTGATCTTCTCTCTGGTGGCGGTGGGCTCCTTCATGTCGGGCACCCTGCTGCACCGGATAGGCTGGGATGCGCTCAACTTGACCGTGCTGCCCTTTATTCTGCTGGTAGCCTTGGCCACGCTGTGGCTGAAGTTCGGAATGCGCCACGACGTTGCCTCAGAAGCCACATCCATTGGCAATGCGGAGCGCTAGCCGATGACCCGACCTATCTATCTGGACCACAACGCCACCACGCCGGTGGCACCAGAGGTGGCCAAAGCGATGGCCACCGCGCTAAGGGAAAGCTACGGCAATCCGTCTTCTGCCTACCGGCTCGGCCAAGCGGCCGCTGAGCGGGTGTCTGTGGCGCGCCAATCGGTCGCCTCACTGATCGGCGCGACGGCCGAAGACCTGGTGTTCACCGGCTGCGCCACCGAGGCCAACAACCTGGCCCTGTTGGGCGTGGCCACTGCCTGTGCCCCCAACAAACGACACCTGGTGATCAGTGCCGTCGAGCATCCTGCCGTCATGGCGCCGGCTCGACAGCTAGAGGCCCAGGGATGGCGCCTGACCATCGTGCCTGTCGATGCAACGGGGCGTGTCTCTGCCAAGTCCGTTATCGACGCTGTGTGTCCGGAGACCGCCTTGGTCTCGGTCATGCTGGCCAACAACGAGGTAGGTACTCTTCAACCTGTCGCTGACATTGCCAGACAGCTCGACAACAGTGACGTGTTGCTACACACCGATGCCGCCCAAGCTATAGGCAAGATCGCCGTCGATGTCGAGGCACTGGGTATTGATTTGCTGACAATGGCCGGTCACAAGTTCCAGGCCAGCAAGGGGATCGGTGCCCTTTACGTACGCCAGGGCACCCCAATACGACAGATCCTGTTTGGTGCCGGCCATGAACGCGGACTGCGTCCCGGTACCGAAAACGTACCGGCCATCATCGGCCTGGGCGTGGCCGCCGAGCTGGCTGCAAAGCATCTGGCGCAAGCCGATACCGCTATGTGTGATCGCCGAGACCAATTGCATCAACTGCTGAGCGCTTCCATCCCTGGCCTGCGCCTCAATGGCCATTCTGAGGCCCGCCTACCCAACACCCTGAATGTATCGTTCCCGTATGTCAGCGGCCAGGCATTGCTTGATGCTGCCAGCGATACGGTGATGGCCTCGGTGGGCTCGGCCTGCCATGCCGGGGAGTCTGCCCCGAGTGGTGTGCTGGGAGCGATGGGACTCGACACGGAACGCGCGCTCGGTGCTGTGCGCCTGTCGGTGGGCTGGGCCACCACGCAGAATGAGGTCACGACCGCAGCCGATGCGCTGGTTCACGCTTGGCGGCGGCTCGCCTATGGTGCGTAAGCATCTTGATCACGCGTCGATGGCAAAGGCTGGTCGTCTACAGCGGCTCCTAGCCGTCCAGGTCGGCCACCGCCAGCCAGCCACCGCCAGGCAACCAGACGGCGGTTTTGATCTCGACCCGAGTAACCGGCAGGCCATGAAACAGGGCAAGAGCCTCGCCCGGTGTATGCCAGCGTGCGCCCCGGTAGGCACCCTGGCCGCCGCCTCGGCCCTTTCGCCACCACAGGAGGCTCCTCTGGTTCAGGAGCCTGAGTGCAACGCGCCGGCGAGCGACCCTGAGCATCTCCCGCACCGCCTGACGCTGATCGTCGATGAAACACACTGCGGTGATCGACACGGCCAGGTCGAAGCTTTTGTCCCCGAAGGGAAGAGCCCGGGCATCACCGACCAGCCAGTCGATGTCGAGATCATCCCGTTGTGCGGCATAAGCCACCCACGCCGGGTCGATGTCGATACCGGACACCGGGCCATCCAGTCGCCTGGCCAGGCTACGGGTGAAATAGCCCGTGCCGCAGCCGACATCCAGCAGGGACTCGCCAGGACGCGGGGCAAGCATACCCCGGACCAGTTCAAGCTCGCGGCTGCCGATCCATCGACCGCGGGACGTTTCGTACCACGCGTCGTAGGCCTTTGCGTCCATGTGGTCACCCCGTCGGCATCTTGAATCTTGGCGATCGGTCCGCCGTAGTACCGGGCACGAGCAGGTGCTCCGAGGTTCGACTTTCAACCGCCGGGTATCAATACCAGCCCAATCCAGTGCCAGAGAGATGACTATGTCACCATCGAACCCCTCGCATGAACACTATACGCATGGCATCCGCGAGAACCTTCACCAGTTCAGCCATCAACTGGGCCAGGTCTTTCTCGTTGGCCTGACCATCGGGATGATGCGCACCGTGGTCCCGGCGCTGGCCGAGTCGGAGTTCGGCGTCGCCGAGGGCTCCTTCATGATGCTAACGGCCTTTGTAGTCGCCTTCGGCTTCGTCAAGGGTACCCTCAACTTCGTGGCCGGTCGTCTCGCCGAGCGCATCGGACGCAAGAAGGTCCTGCTGCTGGGCTGGCTGTCGGCCATCCCGATTCCGCCGATGGTGCTGCTCGCCCCGTCATGGAGCTGGATCGTCGCCGCCACCGTGCTGCTGGGTATCAACCAGGGCCTGTGCTGGTCGATGACCCAGACCGCCAAGATGGACATCACCCGGGCCGATGAACGCGGCTTCACCATGGGCATGAACGAGTTCTCGGGCTATGTGGGGGTAGCCGTGGCCGGGATCGTCACTGGCTACCTGGCCATGGGCTTGGGGCCGCGTCTGGGCCTGTTCGTCTTCGGCGCCGCTGTCATCGCGCTGGCCATCGTGCTGACCCTGACCTCAATCCGCGAGACCCACGGCTGGGCCAAGGCGGAAAGCGCCCGTCACGCCAGCGGCGACCTGGCGGGTCCCAGGGCGCGGATACCACAGCAGGTCTCCGACAACCCCACCACCAGCGAGATGTTCGCGCTGATGAGCTGGGGCGACCGACGCATGGCCGGCTTCTGCCAGGCGGGGATGGTGGAAAAGTTCGTCGATGCCCTGGTCTGGGTGTTCTACCCGGTGTTTCTCTACCAGCAGGGGCTGGGCCTGGGGGCGATCGGCTGGGTGGTCGGTATCTATGGCTTCGTCTGGGGTGGCTCGCAGTTCGTCACTGGACGGTTGTCGGATCACATCGGACGACTCAAGCCGATCATCTGGGGTATGTGGATCTGTGGTGGCGGCGTGGCTCTCACGCTGTTGGGCAGCGGCGTGCTCTGGTGGTCCTTCGCCGCCGCCGTTACGGGGCTGGGCATGGCGCTGCTCTACCCCAACCTGAGCGCAGCCGTGGCCGACATCTCTCACCCCAACTGGCGCAGTTCAGCGATCGGTATCTATCGCTTCTGGCGCGATCTTGGCTACGGCATCGGTGCACTGGGCTTTGGCCTGGTGGCCCACCTGACGGGCGCCGTCACCGCCGGCTTCTGGTTCGTGGCCATCGCCATGTTCCTCTCGGGCGCCCTGGTCATGCTGTGGGGCGAGGAGACCCATCCTCGGCTGAACCCACAGCTGCCAGGACGTGACACAGCAGGGTAATCAAGCAGTGGAGGACTCTGATTGTTGCATCCGTTATCGCGGCCCGATCCGAAGTCTCAGCTATCAGTCGTGCTGTGCCGATTGAAGGCACACCACATTCGCTCAAGGGGCAGCTTCTCGTTCAAAGGGAAATAGGGGGCCCGGCCGTCCTCAGGCGTGCCCGTAGGCGGCCTGTCGCCGTGGGCTCGAAAGGATCCGCCGGAGCACCCACCAGGCCGTCAGCCCCGCCAAGCCGTTGCCCAGTGCCGCGCCCATGGCAAGCCCCATCAGCCCACCCAGCCAGGCGCCAAGCCACAGGCACGGAAGATAGAAGACGAAGAGACGCGCCCCGGACATCAGCATGGCCCTGAGTGGCCACCCCAGCGCATTGCCGGCGGATACCACCAGCATGCAGATCCCCAGCAGGCTGTAACTCGGCAGGAGGAAGCGGATCAGCATCGCCAGGTTGTCCCTGACCTCGGGGTTGCCGGCCAGTACCGCCGCCACCCAGGGGGCACCCAGCGCCATCACCAGCCCCAGGCCCAGCTGCCAGACCACCACCACCTTCAATGCCAGACGCATCAGACGCCGGATCTGGCCCCAGTCGCCCGCCCCGTAGCAGCGCCCGAGCCATGGCGGCAGCGACATCGTCATGGCCAGCACCACCATCAACGACAAGGTCTCGAGGCGGCTGGCCAGCCCCCAGGCGGCCACGGCACCCTCCCCCAGACCGGCCACCGCGGTGATGGCCAGCATGGCAGCCAGTGGCGGCATCAACTGGCTGATCATGGCGGGACCGGCAATACCCGCGAAGGGCTTCGCCGAGCGCCGCAACTCTCCGCCAAGCCCCTGGATGGCAAGCCAGTCGGTCCGCTTCAGGCGCCGACCCAGCACCATCAGGCCAGAGGAAAAGGCGATCGCCGTGGCCAAGGCCGCCCCGGGCAGCCCCCATCCGTCCCAGGAGCCGACGCCGAAGATCAGCAAGGGGTCCAGCACCAGGTTGATCAGGCTGGTCATCACCATCAGCTTTCCCGGCAGCCAGGTATCCCCATGGGCTCGGAAGAGGCTATAGCCGAAGTAGAGGACGGCCCCCAGCCAGGCCGCCAGCAGTTGGGGTGCCCAGTAGTCCCGAATCAGCTCTCGGGTACCGGGGTCGGCGCCGAGTCGTGAGAAGACCGGCGACTGGACGGCCCAGAGCGCCAGCGCGAGACAGGCGATGACCAGGGTCCCGGATATCAGGAACAGGCTGCCCAGTCGGCGTGCCCGTGGTGTCTCGCCCGCGCCGAGGGCACGGGAAATCATCGCCGCCATGGCGATCCCCAACCCAACCTGGATGCCGATGATCAGGAACGACAACGGAAAGGTGAACGACTGGGCGGCCAGGGGAGCCGTTCCCAGGCGGGCGATGAAGGCACTGTCGACCAGTTGGAAGCCCAGCAGGGAGAGCACGCCGATGGCCATGGGCCAGGTCTGGCGCCAGAGGGTCAAACCCAGCGATCGAGGGGTGTCGGGGGAGGAGCTCAGCTCGACAGGCCCTCATGACAGGGCACGAAGCCGGCCAGCAAACGGTCTATCTCGTTGGCCGGCATCGGACGATAGAAGAAGAACCCCTGGACAAGGTCACAGTGCATTTCCCGGAGCAGTGTCAACTGTTCGGCGTTCTCGACACCCTCGGCCACGACCTCCAGCCCCAGCCGGTGACCGATGAAGATCGCTCCCTCCATGATGGCCCGGTCCTTGGGCTGGGCGGGCGCATCATGAATGAAGGAGCGATCGATCTTCAGGGCGGTGACCGGGAAATGCTTGAGGTAGCTCAAGGAGGAATACCCAGTCCCGAAGTCATCGATGGCAATGCGAATGCCGTGATGATAGAGACGACGCAGGTCCTCCAGGACAGTCTCGTCGGCCTCGATCAGGACATTCTCGGTCAACTCGATGCCGATGTCCCGCGGACCCAGGCCATGGCGCTTTAGCGAGTCCTCGAAGCCCTGGAGCGCGCCGGGACGGACCAGCTGTCGACCCGAGACATTGATATCGATGCGATGGTCGAGAAATCCCCTGGCTCGCCATTGGACCTGTTGGCGGCAGGCTTCCTCGATGACCCAGTCGCCCAGACGATGGATCAACCCGGAGCGCTCGGCCAGCGGGATGAATTCGGCGGGGGAGATCGGCGGGCCCTCGGCCGGTTGCCAGCGTATCAAGGCCTCGAGATTCTCGATCCGCCCACTGGCCGCCGAGACCTGGGGCTGGTAATGGAGGCAGAATTCGCCGTTATCCAGGGCTTCCTCGAGTCGTGCCGAGAGATAGTGCTGGCGAACCAGCTCATCGTGGAGCTTCTGCTGGAAGAAACGCAAGCCGCCTCGGCCATCCAGCTTGGCACGATTCTTGGCCACATCAGCATTACGAATCAGCTCGCGTGACGTCTCGCCGTTCTCGGGAAACAGTGCCACGCCCAGACAGGCCGTGACCTGACGCTCGCGACCGTCCAACACGAAGGGTTCACGGAAGACATTCTGGACATGACGAACCACCCGTCTGACATCGGGCTCCAGGTGGACGCCAGGGAAGGCCAGGACGAATTCATCACTGGAGACGCGTGACACCAGATCGGTGACCCGCTGGCATTCCCTCAGCCGACGGGCCAATTCAATGAGCAGACGATCACCCTGATCGTAGCCTAGGGCATCATTGATCTCGACGAAGTGATCGATGTCCAGGTAGAGCATCGCCAGACCATTGCCCTGTCGCCGACAGGACTCCAACAGGCTGTCCAGGTCGACCTCGAGCGTCTGGCGATTGGGCAGATGGGTGAGCCTGTCGAAACGGGTGGCGAACTCCAGGTCGCGGTGGGCGCGTTTCTGGTCGGAAAGATCGACATCCACGCAGAACATCAACGGTGAGTCGGTATGTTCATTGAGCATCAAGTGCTGCGAGAACACCGATACCAGTTCACCACTCTTGTGCTTGAGTTCCAGCTCATCGGCGGGAATTTCCACGCCGTCCCGGATCCAGGCACTGTGCGCCTCGATCACCCCCTGGCGCATGAAGGCAGGAATGATCAGATCTTCCAGCAATTGCCCCTGGGCTTCCTCGGCCGTATAGCCATAGAGACGGGTGCTACCCTCGTTCCAGTAGATCACTCGCCGATCATGATCATAACCCTGAACCGCCACCTTCGGCAGGCTCTCAAGCAAGGCGCGGAATCGGTGCTCGCTTTCCAGATACTGGCGCCGTACCAGTTCGACTTCTTCCCTGCCAAAGGCCTCTGAGTCGGTATCGTCAGGCGATGGTGACACAAGCACGTCGACCTCGAACGCACCGGAGTCATCCTTGCGGTTCTCCTTCGGCAGGCGTTCCGGATCTCTGTGGCGTCGGGAATCGCTGGCAGTCATGGGGTCCACTTCAAGAAAAAGGACGGTTATATGCGATCATGATGGCAACAGTTTGCACTTTGTCAGGCTTATCTTACACCCCTTTGTAGGAGATGGCCTACATACCCGCCATCAGCGTTCTGAATGGCTCGTCATAAAAAAATCATACTTTTTTCGTACATTCCTTTGACATATCATTGCAGATCTTTTCACTTTTCTCCTGTTGACCGCGTTTTTACACTGGCGACACCGGGCAATTCCGCCCAGTTAACAGGAGAATACCATCATGAAACTCGATACCCTCAAGCACGGTTTCGATCTCACCTCCATGCCTGCCGACTCACTCGCCGATTACTGGAACCCGGGAGTGACCGAGATGCTCAAGCAACAGGATTGGGCACAAACCGATATTCGGGAAAGAGTCGATCTGACCGCCTGGCAGGGGTTCACCGCCGACCTTCCACGCGACCCCTACGTCAACCAGCGGTGGAAGCGGATGTCCTGGCTCGCCCTGAATGACCAGGGGGATGTCGAGGACATGGGTCAATGCCCAATGGCACAGGGGGGTGCCTTCAACGACGCGGAAAGCATGGCCGACCGCCTGCGTTACTACGATCCGCTGACGCGGGAATTTATGGCGCGGCCGGATGTGAAGGCCTTCGTTCGGGCCTGGGCAAGGCTGTGGAATATCGGTGCCCGTGAACCCATCCTGATGCAGATCACCGGGGTTCGCGGGGAAGGCAGCATCGACCCCCTGCAGGGACAAGGGATTCATGCCGATGGCTGCAAGGCCCTGAGCATTCTGGTCCTCAATCGGGAAAACGTGGAAGGTGCCGAAAATCACCTCTACAGTGACAAGGCGGGCTCGCAATCCCTGGCCGATATCACCCTGGATCCGGGTGATATTCTTCACCTGTGCGATGACCGGCTCTTCCACAGCGTCGACGGGATCGAGCAGCTCGACAGCGAGGCGCCCTACGAGCGGTTCATCATCATCATCAACAGCCGCTTCGTGGATGACTTCCAGAATCGGATGTTGCGTCGCCACTTCCCGGAAGCGGTACTCAACGAGACCCGCTAAAGCTGTCGATGCACTGACACCCTAGCAAACCAAGACGCCCCCGGATATCCGGGGGCGTCTTGGTCGTATCGGCCAGCATCACTTCTGGAAAATCACTCATATCGATGCCGAAGTCGCCCAGGGTCAAGATGGTGCTGCCCTCGAAACCGGCACGATATCCCCCCAGGGATCCTCCCCTTTTCCCATCAGGGTCACCGGCATCTCAATTTCGCGAGTCTCACCCTTGAGGGTCAGGTCCCCCGTCAAGATGCCTTTGTCATCGCCATTCGGCTCGAAGCCCGTTGAGGTGAAGCTAGCCGTCGGATACTGGTCTGCCGCGAGGAAATCCTCACTGAGGAAATGCTTTTCACGCTCGGCGTGATTGGTGTTAAAGCTACTCACCTGGACCTAAAACTCGACACTGGATGCCTCGAGGTTTTCGGGGTCATAATTGAATTGACCGCTGAATTCCTCGAATTGACCGAGGATGTATAAGCAACCGAGGTGATTGATCTTGACTGTATGAGGGCATGCTGACCGTACATAGAGGGCAATGTGACCCAGGTGTGCGACAAGACGTTCCAGTCGATGCCCCTGGACGAGGGGCGTCGACTGGGAAAGGCGATACTGATGATGCCCCAGCCGGAGCGGGTATTGCGCCACATGTCAGGGCTCCTCGATGCAGGTCTGGCGACGAGGAGCACCATACCCTACGGCGCGCCGGGCATCCGCTGAAAAAAGCCGAATCTATCAGTAAGTATCCCCCGGCAAAGCCGGGGGCTTTATATTACCTGATTACTCATCTTAATCAGCCGTCAGGCCAGTATTGATCTACACTGAAAGTGTTCGAAAGGTCAAGGAGTTAGCGCCATGGCTCGCAATCCCATCCAGTTCCAGTCCGGTCTG
>JAGXGN010000126.1 GCA_024636705.1 Halomonas sp. | reverse complement strand
GGAGATGTGTATAAGAGACAGCACCCCGTGACCGCCGCCACCAAGAACCGCAACACCCCGAGCCGTGCAGGCCTCAAGCGTAGCCACCTGGTGGCCGCGACCGTGGAGTGCTTCGCCGGCACCATCGCCGTGCTCAATGCCACCGACTACGCCGAGCCGGCCTCCACCGCCACCGGCCTGACCGCCCTGGGCGTGTTCAGCCACTACCAGGACAACACCGATGGTGCCGATGGCGCCCAGTCGGTCGAGATCGAGCGGGGGTATTTCCACTTCGCCAACTCGGCATCGACGGACGAAATCACCCTCGGCGACATCGGCTCGGCGTGCTACCTGGTCGACGACCAGACCGTCGCCCTGACCGATGGCACCAGCACTCGCTCGATCGCCGGCATCGTCGATGATGTCGATGCCAATGGCGTCTGGGTGCTCATCGATCCCACCAACGGCGTCAACCTCGCCTGATAGGAGCTGAAACATGAATCTCACGTCCGCCAACCTGCAGGCGCTGTTCAAGGCCTACAACACCAACTTCCAGCAGGGCCAGAGCGACCTCGGGCCGCAGGGCTCGCTCTACGAGATGTTCGCCACCGTGGTGCCCTCGACCACCGCCGTCGAGGTCTACCCCTGGCTCAAGAGCCTGCCGCGCATGCGTGAATGGCTCGGCGACCGGGTCATCCACGGCCTCGAGGGGGCGGACTTCTCGATCCGCAACCGCAAGTTCGAGCTCACCGCCGGCGTGCCGCGCGACAACATCGAGGACGACACCTACGGCCTGTGGGCCCCGGTGTTCCAGGAGTTCGGCCGCAGCAGCCGCGAGCACCCCAACGAGCTCTCGGTCGAGATGCTCGAGGCCAACCCCGAGTGCTTCGATGGCCAGCCGCTGTTCGATGCCGACCATCCCGTGCTCGACGCCGGTGGCGCCGAGGTCTCGGTCAGTAACGACATGGGCGGCGCGGGCGATGCCTGGTACGTGATGGACTGCTCACGCGCCATCAAGCCGGTGGTCTTCCAGCGCCGTCGTGACTACAACTTCCGCGCCCTGACCGACCTGATGGACTCCAAGATCTTCATGACCGACGAGTTCATGTTCGGCACCGATGCGCGGGTGTCCGCCGGGCCCGGCCTGTGGATGCTGGTGGTGCGCTGCAACGAGACCTTCAGCGCCACGAGCTACAAGGCCGCCCGCGAGGCACTGCAGGCCATGAAGGGTGACCACGGCAGGCCGCTGGGCCTGCGCCACACCCACACCATGGTACCCACCAGCATGGAAGGGGCCGCCCGCAAGGTGCTGCAGAACCAGCTGGCGACCGGCGGTGAGACCAACGAGTGGGCCAACACCTCTGAACTGATCCTCAACCCCTGGCTGGCCAGCGCCTGACGCTGAGCTGAGCTGAGTTGAAGTGACGGTCAGCCAAGCCAGTACCGTCGCCCGCGAGGGCGACGGTCTGATCGGACCCAGAGCACCAGGAGCGAGACCATGGCAGCCCCCCAGACCCGCAAGTCCAGCACGCGCCGCACCAGCAAGACCCAGGCCCAGCCCCAGGCTGAAGCGCCGACCCAGGACACCCCGACCGCGCCCGCCGAGGGCGAGGCCACCCCGAACACGGAGGCCGCCACCGCCACGGATGGCCCTACCGCTGAAACCACTGCGGCCCAGCCCGAGGCAACGAATCAGCCTGAGAAAGCCCCCGAGCCGAAACAGAAGGGCAAGGGCAAGGGCAAGCCCGACGAGATCCCCGCGGTCTTCGTGCGCACCGGCCGCGGCGTCAAGAGCCGCCGGCGTGCCGGGTTCCGCTTCAGCCGCGAGGGCCTGGGCATCGCCCTGGAGGCGCTCAGCGACGAGCAGCTCGAGAAGCTGCACGCCGATCCGGCCCTCGAGGTCGAGGCGTGCACCTTCCCGGCCGATGACGACGGCGAGGCGGAGCAGTAAGCCATGCCCTACATCACCCTGGCGGATCTCAACCAGCGCTTCGGCGAGGCCGAGATTCTCGCCCTGGCCGATGACGGCACCGGCGCCGTCGATCAGGACGAGATCGACCGCGCCATCGAGGACGCCCAGGGCGAGATCGACGGCCGGGTGGCAGCAGGCGGCTACAGCGTGCCGCTCTCGCCGGTGCCCAACATCGTGATTGCCTACGCCTGCGACATCGCCCGCTACCGGCTTTATGACGCGCATGCCAGCGACCAGGTGACCAAGCGCTACGAGGATGCCATCCGCTTCCTGCGCCTGGTCGCCAAGGGCGAGGTATTGCTGGGCATCGGCACCGACGAGGGCGCAGAAACCGCCGGCAGTGTCGACTTCCAGACCGGCAGCCGGGTGATGCCCGGCGGGGGCTTCTGATGACACAGGCCCTGCACGCCACCGATTACCTGGTCGCCGAGGGCTTGATCCTCGCCCGGCTGGAAGCCGAGCTTGCCGATCTCTCCAGTTCGGCCGGCCTCAAGGTGCTCAGCGCCGCGGATCTCGCCGGCGTGGCCGAGGGGGCCCAGCACACCCCTGCCGTGCACGTCATCTACATGGGTGACCAGGTGCCCGGCGGCGATGCGGTGGACGAGGGCAACTATCACCTCATCCGCCAGCGCTGGATGGCGGTGGTGGCGGTACGCAACGCCCGCAGCCAGCGCACCGGCCAGGCGGCCCGCGATGCCGCCGGGCCGATCCTCTCGCGGGTGATACAGGTGCTTTCCGGCTGGCGGCCGGGGCAGGGCCTGGGGCCGCTACGGCGTGTGAGCGCGCCGGCACCCGCCTTCACCCCCGGCGGCTTCGCGTATTTCCCGCTGCAATTCGAGATCACGCTGGTCACCAGCGCCTCGTTCGATGGATAACCAGGAGATCGACCCGTGAGCAACAAGACCGTTAGCCAGAAGACCCCCACCCCCGCCCCGCGCCGCGAGGTCGAGCTCGCCAAGCCCCTTATCCAGGGTGGCCATGAGTTCACTCCCGGCGGCGAACACAAGCCTCGGCTGACCGAGGCGCAGATCGAGCGCCTGACGGCCAGCGGCCACATCGCGGCCGGTAGCGCCGCGGGTGCCAAAGGCGCCGCGAAAGCCACCGCTTCTAACACCCAGGAGGGCTAAGCCATGAACATCACCAAGCCTGTCAATATCGTCATCGGTAGCGGGATCCTCATGTTCAACCCGCTGGTCGACGGCGTCTACCAGGGCTACCGCTACTTGGCGGAGACCCCCGGCTTCACGCTCAGCTCCCAGAGCGATAGCCTGGCGGTGGACGGCTCCGACGGCCCGGTGGCCGAGCGCATCCGCAACGTGCCGATCCGCATCACTCGCACGGGCCGCATGACCGTGCGCGACATGGCTCCCGAGAATCACGCCCTGTTCGTCATCGGCGATGCCAGCGAGGTCAGCCAGCTCAGCACCCCGGTGGTCGACGAAAGCATCGATGTGATGCCCGGGCGCTTCTACCAGCTGGGGGCCAGCACCACCAACCCCGGCGGGGTGCGCAACGTCACAGCGGTGGACATACAGGACTCTGGTGCCGTGACCACCTATGTGGCCGACACCGATTACAAGGTGCACGCCGAGATCGGCATGATCGAGATCCTCGAAGGCGGTTCCATCACCGCCGAGACGATCCTGGTCGACTACACCCCGGCCGCCGAGACCCGTTCGCGGGTCACCAGTACCCAGAACTCCCCCGCCCAGGGCGAGCTGCGCTTCTACGCCAACAACACCGAAGGCGACCCCAGCGACGTGTACATGCCGGATGTGTGGCTGACCCCGGACGGCGAGGCGCCCTTCAAGAGCCGCGAGAACCCCATGGAACTGGCCTTCGCCCTGCAACTGCAGACCCGCGACGGCTACGCCCAGGTCTATGCCGACGGCCGCGCCGCCTGAGGGGTGAGGGATGACTGAGCAACAGCACGACGCAGCAAGCGATGCCGAGATCCTCTTCCCCGACGAGTTCGTCACCATCGAAGGAGAAGCGGTCTTGGTCCGCGAGTTCCGCTACCTGGAGGGGCTGCGCGCCATCGCCCTGGCCCGCCCGCTGCTCAACAGCCTGGCCGAGCTGCTCGAGGGCAGCGAGATCGACGCCCTCGCCCTGGATGGCCTGATCGCCGAGCACTACACGGCCTGGATCGAGCTGATCAGCATCAGCACGGCCCAGCCCGCCGCCTGGATCGAGGGCCTGAGCAGCCGCGAGGGGCAGCTGCTGTCCATGACCTTCTGGCGGGTGAACGCGCGTTTTTTTATGGAGCGGCTCGTCTTCGGCGGGGCGCTGGCCAGGACGATGCAGCAGATGGTCAATCCGGCTCACTCACAAAAATCGGCCTCGGCGAGCTCTTCGACACCCTCGTCGTCGCCGGCTACGGCCGCGACGCCGGCGACATCGGCCGACGACTGACCTGGCGGCAGATCCAGCGGGCCTTCGCCCTGGCCCGCCAGCGCCGCGACCGTAAACGGGCCGACCTGATCGAAGCCGTCGCCGTGGCTTGGGGCGGCAAGCCCAACGAGATGATCGACCACCTGCGCAACCCGAGGAACGCCTGACATGGCCCAGAATCTCGAACTCGCCCTGCGCATGCGGGCCGACCTGCAGCAGGCCCGCCGCCAGCTGCAGCAGGTCGAGGCGGAGCTGGAGGATGTGGCGCGCGGCGGCGGCAAGGCTGGCCAGGGCATGCGCCGCTATACCCAGGAGACCGACAAGGCCGAGCGCAGCTCGCGGCGCATGGCTCAGGGCGTGGGCCAGCTTCGCAACCTTCTTGTCACCCTGGGCGCCGGCCTCGCCCTGCGTCAGATGGTGCGCTACACCGACACCATTACCGGCCTCGAGAGCCAGCTGCGCCTGGTCACTGGCAGTCAGGAGGAGCTGGCCGGCTCGTTCGCCGATCTCTACCGGCTGGCCAACGAGACCCGCCAGGGCCTCGAGCCCACGGTGAACCTCTATGCCCGCATGGCCCGGGCCACCGAAGAGCTGGATGTCTCCCATCAGGATCTTCTGACCGTCACCAAGGCCATCAGCCAGGCAATGCTGATCTCCGGTGCCAGTACCCAGGAATCCGCCTCGGCCATGCTCCAGCTCTCCCAGGGCATGGCCAGCGGCACCTTGCGCGGCGAGGAACTCAACTCGGTACTCGAGAACAGCCCCCGGCTGGCTCAAGCCATCGCCGATGGCCTGCGCGTGAACATGGGCAAGCTGCGCCAGATGGGCGCGGATGGTGAGTTGACGGCCGAACGCCTGCTGAACGCCTTCATGCGCACCGCCGATGGCATCGAGCGCGAAGCGCAGACCATGGAGCGCACCGTCGGCCAGGCCCTCCAGCAACTGCGCAACGACCTGCTGGTCACTTTCGGCGGCAGCGAGGTCGACGGCTTCACCGAAGCTATCGATGCCTTGCGTGATGTGGTGACGGACCCTGGGTTCCAGCAGTCAATGGTGACTCTCGGTACCGCAGTCGCCAACCTGGTTGGCGCGATGGCGCAGGGCATCAGCACCGGCACGAATTTCACGGCCTGGGCGGCTGAAGAGTTGGCCGCTCTATCAAGCGGGGTAGCCGGCGACGACGTCGTGCGCCTTGAGCAGCAGGCCGATGAGATCCGCAAGTTGCTCGACACCCCCAGCCGTTCTCTCGCAGGGCAAGGCAATCGACTGCGCTTCTTTGGTCCTACTGGCGTCGTGGAATACTGGGACGATGACGAGCTCAAGGCCGAGCTGGCCCGCATCGAGGGGCAGATCGAGGACTACTGGGCCAACCGGCCTGCGATCACCATCCCCATCACCGGGCAGCGGCCGGAGGACGAGGAAACCCCACCACCAACCCCTCCGGGCGGTGGTGGCGGAGGCAGCAGCGGCCCCAGCGAAGCCGCCAAGGCCTACCAGGCCGCGCTGAACAGCCTGATGAGCCTCGAATCTGGCATGCAGCAACAGATCGCTACCTTCGGCGAGGGCGAGGCCGCGGTACTCGAGTACCGGCTCACCGTTGGCGACCTCGCTGATGATGTGGCCCGCCTGGGCGCCGAGGGCCAGGCGCTGGCCGCTGGCATCGTCGAGCAGGCCCGCGAGATCGAGCGGCTCACCGAGGCCGAAGAAGCGCGCGCCGAGGCCCAGCAGCAGCGGCAGCAAGCCGAGCAGCAAGCCGCCGAGAATCTTCAGCGCGTTCTCGACCAGGTGGATCCGGCCCGCGCCCTGGAGCGTCAGCTCGAGCTCATCGAGGAGCTGAAGACCCAGTTCCCGCAGTACGCCGAGGCCCTCGATCAGGCCGCCGGCCAGGTCAAGGCGCGTATCGACGACATCAACCAGGGCCTGCTCAGCGCCCGCAACATCAACGCCGAGTTCGCCTACGGCGCCACCGATGGCGTGATGGCCTTCGCCGAAGGCATCGCCAACGGCGAAAACGCCGTCGATTCCTTCGCCGACGCCTTCCGCCAGTTCGCCAGCGACTTCCTGCTCTACATCGCCCGCATGATCGCCCAGCAGGCCATCTTCAACGCCATGCAATCGATGGGGGGTAACAACAGCGGCGGCGGCGGGATAGGGGGACTCATCGCCGGTGCGCTCGGGGCGCTGACGGGTGGCGGCGGCGCCAGTGCCGGCGGGCTCTACGCCAACGTGGCGGCCTACCACGGCGGCGGGGTCATCGACGGCGGCATGGCGGGATCTTTCCGGGGTCTCGCCCCGGACGAAGTGCCGGCCGTATTCCGCCGTGGCGAGGAAGTGCTGACCGCGAGCGACCCGCGCCACCGCAACAACCAGGGCGCCCAGGGCTCGCCCAACGTCTCGGTCAAGAACGTCAACGTCTTCGACGCCGCCGACGTGCTCGAGCAGGCCATGGCTGACACCGCCGGGCAGAAGGTGATGCTCAACTACGTCAAGTCCAACTCCAGCGCCTTTCGCAGCGCGCTGGGCGTATAGGGAGACGTCATGTCCAATACGCCGCTGAACCTCGAACCGCAGGGCGCCCGGGAAGTGTGGCCCTTCGCCGTGGATTGGTCGAAGCCGTACCAGATCCGCTACGAGTTCAAGACGGAGATCTACGTTAGCCGCTCCGGGCGGGAGCAGCGGTCAGCCAGGCGGCATTCGCCGCGCAAGCGCCTGGAGTGGCGGATGGTGGCGGATGGGGAGCTGTTGCGCCGCTACAAGGATCTGCTCTGGTTCTGGCAGCCGCGGGACCTGGTGGTGCCGGAGCTGACCCGGCGTGTGAGCCTGCCGGCACTCTGGCCTGCCGGCAGCGTTTCCCTGGACCTGACAGCTGCTCCGGACTGGCTGCAGCCGAAAGGCGCCGTGGTCGTCGGCGATGGCGTTAACCGCGAGACGTTGTCTGTCGACAGCCGGGTGGGCGACACCATCACCTTCCAGCAACTGACACAGCAGAGTTGGCCGGCGGGGACGCGGCTCTATCCCGGCCTGGTGGGCAATCTGCCTGGCCAGGTCAGTGCCGATCGGGTGACCCGCGATGTGGCCACGGCGTCCGTCGAGTTCATCGTCCGCCCACTCTCCGAGGTGCCGCGCACCCCGCCAGCCGCCGATCTAACGTTCAACGGCCGTGAGGTCTTCCTCACCCGGGCCAACTGGGCCGCCGCCGTCGATTCCACTCTGGGCCATGAGGTCGATGAGCTCGACTACGGCACAGGCCCGATCACTCGCTATATCGCCGTGCCGTTTGGCGTCGAGATCACCTCGGCCACCTATGTCTGCGAAGGCCAGGCCCAGGCCGATGCGCTGCTGGATCTGTTCCTGCGCTTGCGCGGGCAGCAGGGTGAAGCCTACCTGCCCACCTGGGAGGCCGATTTCGTGCTGAGCGACAACGTCAGCGCCGGCAGCGACCGCTTCCCGGTGGCCGGCACGCGCCTGGCGGAGCGCTACGACGGCCGCACGACCCACCAGGCCATCTTCGTTCGCCTGACCGATGGCACGCTGCTGCTGCGCCGGGTGCTGGGCATCACCGTGGTCGGGGATGACTCGGAAATCGTCGTCGATTCGCCCTGGCCGGTGGACCTCACCCCCTCCACCGTGGCGCTCTCCGGCTGGTTGCTCGCCCGGCGCCTGGCCAGCGACAGCCTGACCGTCGAGTGGCTGACGGGCGGCGTCGCCCAGGTGCAACTCGGCTGGATCACCGTCGAAGACCTGGAGGGCGTCTGATGTTCGAGACCTTCTTCACCAGCCGCGGCGCCAGCCGCCCGGCTTACCTCTACGACATCACCTTCGGGGATGGGGCGGCCGGCAAGCTGCGCATCACCAGCGCCGAGGTGCAGGTGACGTTCGGCGCCGAGACGTTCGAGCCGGCACAGATCAAGCATGTCCAGATCGTGAGTTCTGGATCGTTGGATAACACGACGCTGGACATCAACACCCCGAGGACCAGCCCGCTCGTCGAGGTCTTCCGGATCTATCCGCCGGAGCAAGTGGTCAATATGACGATTTACCGGGGCGAACTGGACGATCCGGACGTTGATTTCAAGGCGATCTGGTCAGGACGCATCCTGAACTTCGCGATGCAGGGCCTGGAGGCGACGTTCTCTTGTGAGCCCATCGCCACGGCTGTCCGGCGGCCGGGCCTGAGACGCACCTATCAATACGGCTGCCCGCATGTGCTCTACGGCCCCCATTGCCGGAAAGGCAAGGTCGCCGCCAGTTCAGCGGGCACGGTGGCGGCGATCAGTGGTTCGGTAGTGACCCTGGACCCCGGTTGGGCCGCCGCGGACCCGACGAAATATCTGCGCGGGATGCTGGAATGGTCGGATGGCGCCGATACGGTGCGGCGCACGATCCTGCAGATCCCCGGCACCGATCAGATGTTGCTGGCCGGCAGTGTCCCGGGGCTGACGGTGGGCGACGCGGTGGTTCCGGTGTTGGGCTGCAACCACCGTATGGACGACTGCCGTGATCTGCATGGCAACATCCTGAATTACGGCGGCCAGCCGTGGATCACCAAGATCAACCCGTTGGGTCCACGGACCATTTACTACTAGGAGTTCATCATGTTCTGGACGGCCCTCGTCAACTTCGCTATTCAGCTCGCCGTGGCAGTCGCCATCGCGCTGATCGCCTACGCATTCATGCCCAGGCCGAAGTCGACTACTCCTGATATGAGTCGCGATCTGGAGCTGCCTACAGCGGAGGCAGGCCGGCCGGTCCCCGTGGTGTTCGGCACCGGCACGATCAAGTCACCGAACTGCCTGTGGTACGGCGAGTCGAGTACATCTGAAATAGAGATCAATGTATGACTGAGGATCGTTTCACGCTCGACGACGTCATCCGGGCGGGGGGCTGCCCGTCTGGCATTCGCCGCTGGTTCACGTCGCGTGGCGACGATCTGCCGACCGGTGTGACGCTGCGTTCGTTCATTGACAACGGTATGACCTTGGCGCAAGCCCGTGAGTGTCAGGATGGCTTCGTCGACAGGGCGCTTAGGCTGAAGGAGGCTCGCCATGGGCAGTAAAGGCGGTGGATCTCCGAAGATGCGGATCACCCAGTATTTCCTCTCGATGCACCAGGGGATATGCCATGGGCCCGTCGACGCAATAAAGGCGATCTGGGTCGGCGAGAAAAAAGCCTGGGAAGACGGTGCCCAGGGAAACACCACCTTCGGATTTACGAAGAACGGGCTCTTCGGCGGCCAGAAGAAGGAAGGCGGTGTGAGCGGTAGTGTCGAAGTGATGATGGGTGAGGACAGTCAGGTTAGCCCTGTCACACTGGCCAATAGACTAGGGGATACTCCGTCGAATTTGCCTGGATTTCGGGGCATCACGTCGCTGTTTTTCTATGGCAATAGTTCCAGCGGAGGCTTCTATTGGGGCACCCAGCCTTACCTGAAGCCAATCTGGGTCACGGTGGAGCGCATCCCGGTCAGGGCGTTGGCGCCAGCTACGGCGGCGATCCCCCGTGGGGTGGGTGACCTTGCTGTCGGAGTAGCCCTGACTGAAGATTTCGCGGACCCCGTAGAGGGATGGGAGACCAACGACCCCGGCGGTTGGGAGATAGTCGACGAGACTCTTCGTAATACTGTCTCTCAGACATCCGTCCCCGGTAGCATCTATTACAAGCCGGTGGATATTTCACAACTGTACGGCTTCGCGGTGGACGTGAAGATTGACTACCGGGGGACTTACTTATACGGGTCTGATGCTTCTCGTATTGCCATGCGGGATGATGCAGGTCGTTATCTGCAGTTTCATCCCTCTCCGGGTGAGGGAAACCAGGCTTCTCGGCGTCCGGTGCTTATGGTCAACTCCAACGTATTTGCAGGGCAGGAGATCCATAGCGCGCCATTGACCATAGGTGAGTGGTATCGCTTGGAGATCGTTGTTAGCGCATCTTCGGTGGACTATACACTAAGCCAAGGCGGCAGTGTTCTTTCATCGGGCACTCGTACTATTGGTTTCACTTATGGTGACGTCAGCGACTTCCGTTTCGTCCGTGATGGTGACATCGATCCGTCAGTAGCCCGTTGGGACAACTTAGTGGTTAAGGGTATCACGACCACCGGCGATGCCAACCCGGCGCATGTCATCTATGAGTCCCTGACCGACACTGACTGGGGAATGGGTGCTGATACGGCGAGTATCGATACGGCGAGCTTTCAAGCGGCGAGTCCGGTTCTTTATAACGAGGGCTTCGGTTTGTGGCTCACCTGGATGGCCCAATCGTCCATCGAGGACTTTGTCAACGACGTCCTGGAGCACATACGCGGAGCACTGTTTCCTCACCCTCGCACCGGCCAGATGACGCTTCGGTTGCTGCGTGATGATCTCGACGTACCGAATCTCAAGGAGATCACTCCCGACAATGCCTCGATGGTTTCTTTCTCCCGTAAAGGCTGGGGAGAGACCGTCAACGAAGTGGTGGTGAGTTGGACCAACCCTGATACCGAGAAGGAAGAGACGGTACGGCTGCAGGACTTGGCCAACGTCGCCCAGCAGGGTGGGGTGGTATCCAGCAGCAAGAACTATCATGGCATCCGCACAGCCGAGATGGCGATCAGGGCGGCCGAACGCGACCTGCGGGAGGAGTCGGCCCCATTGGCGGCGTGCGAGGTGGAGTGTGGCAGGGAGTTCTGGGACACCGTGCCGTTCGATGGTATCAAGATGACCTGGCCGGAGTACGGGCTGAACGAACTAGTCATGCGCGTCATGAAGGTCGACTACGGCGATAGTCAGTCCTCGACGATCAAGCTCTCCCTGGTGGAAGACGTCTTCTCCCTGCCGATGGCAAGCTACGTGGCTCCTGCTGACGGTGAGTGGCTCAATCCCGGTGAGGAGCCGTTGCCAGTCACCGAAGCCAGGCTCATGCCAATCCCGGCCTATGTGGCGTCTCAGAATGGCGTCGATCTCACCTCGATCAGCTATCCCAGTACCGCCGTTGCACCCCTCGCCATCAATCCGACGACCGATGACAGCGCCGTCTATGACGTGATGGCGGAGACGAGTACCGCCAGTGGTGCCGTGGTGTTCGATGAGATCGGCACCACCCGTGAGTTCCCCGAGCGGGACACCCTGACGAATGATCTCCTACCGGCGGTCACCTCCTCTGACGTAGCATTCGATGGAGGCACGCTGTTCACCCAAGAGGGGCTGTTGCTCATCGGTGACGACGGTCTTCCAGACGACGAGATGGAGCTGGCGCTGGTCACGTCGGTCGATGCCACCACGGGCCGGCCCACCTTGCTGCGCGGCGTGCTGGATACCGTCCCCCAGGAGTGGCCGGCGGGTACTACAGTGACGGTCACCACGTTACAGGACTGGACACCGATCCCGCGTGAGTATGCGGATGGTCAGAGTGTTACCCTGAAGTTCCTGACCGGGACGTCCCAAGGCCGGCTGGAGGAAGCGGAGGCGCCAGAGTTCACCGGCACGGCCGCCGCGCGTGCGACGTTGCCGACGCGGCCGGCGAATCTTACCGCGGCCGGCGAGCTGTTCCCCGCTCCCGACTTCTACATGGAGTACCCGGTCGCGGTTGCCTGGAGCCATCGCAATCGCCTGCTCGAAGATACCGCTATGCTCGCCTGGGACGACGCCAGCATCGCGGTGGAGGCCGGCACCGAATATCAGGTGGTCGTGGAGGCCCTGCAGGATGACGGAACCGTCGATGGCACGCTCGACACCGTCACACAGTCAGGCACCAGCTACTCCTTGGCGGATCTCCCGGTCGGTCCGCCGTACCTGCTCAGCACTTTCCTGCGAGTCGGTGTGACCGCTGTCAGGGACGGGTACGAGTCCTGGCAGACCGCCTCTATCACCGTTCTCGCAGGTCAGGACCTTATCGCCGATGAATACGACGGGGACGCGATCCTCGACGTCGACGGCAACTACATCGCAGCGGAGACCCGCACATGAGCCTCAAGAAGTTTAGTGATTACGATACCCTCACGGCGGCGGTACTCCGCGGCAGTGAGACCTTCCTCATGGCCGACGTCGCCGCGACAGCAACCGTCACGGCCTCGACCATCTCGGCCACCGCTTCCACCGACACGATTTCAGACTCCGGAGCGGGTTTGCCCGTCGTGAAGGTCGGGGCCTTGGTGCTCCTCTCGGGCTTCACAGACACTGCTGGAGAGCTCAACGCTATTCATACCGTGGTCAGCTCAACGGCGAGTAACCTGGTGGTGGCTACCGACATCACGGTGGACGAGGCCGCCGGAGCATCGGTAACTGTGTCCGAGATCAAGGGCATGTATCAGCTCACGGCCGATGAGCTCGCTACCTGGGTCGGACTGGCCGGGAGCGGGCTTCAAGAGTCCGGCGACACCGTCGTCAATATCCGGGAGACAGAGCAGACCGTCACCAGTGGCTCCGTGGACGCCAGTCTGGGGGCTATCGTCCACATGACGCTATCCGCCGCGGGGGTGCTCAACGTCACCAACCTGGACGTCGGGCAGTCCATGACGATTCATATCACCAATGGGAACACCCACGGTATGGATTGGGCGACCAACCACACAATCAGTTGGCACGGGGCAGGTGTTCCGGTACTGGGAGCCGTCCACACCGTGGAGCTTGAACAGACCACGGGGGCTCTGTATGGCTATGACGCCGGGGAGGTTGCCTGATGTTTCTAGCGCATAGGGTTAAGAGAGCGGCGGGTCCTTCTCCCGCGGCAGGCGCTTTTGAAAGCTACATGAATAGCCTTTCGCCACTTGCCTACTGGCGTCTTGACGAGGCAAGCGGGACTTCGGCTGCTGACGAAACAGGGAGCCATCCAGCGACCCATTTGAGTACCACGGGGGTAGGCGTATCGCCACTTATAACCGACGGTGGTTTTGCGAAAAACTATATCCGCACAAATGGCAACACGCGAACTCGCGTGTCCTCAGATGTCCTGACTGCCGTCAATCCACTGCCTGCCTATTGGTTTCATTTTCGGGTTAAGACGACCAATACAACAGACCAACTTTTTCTCTGGGATCGTGGTGACTCGGGCAATAGCAACTATCGTATATTCCTGGCAGCCAACCGGGGCGATCCAGGCTTCTTCGTGCTGGATTCGGTTTGTCTGTTTTCCAATAATGGCAGTGGTACTGGTAATTTATATGCAGACTGTCCGGGTATTACAGACGGTAACGCGCATTCGCTGGTGTTCCAATACGACGCAACGACGCCAAAGATTTACTTCGACGGAGTTGAGGTAACGACGACAGGATCAGTGTTTAGTGGACGACTGCACGTAGTCGGTTATGGGCACTGGTTCGGTGGATTGC
Organism: Halomonas sp.; assembly: GCA_024636705.1. Taxonomy (GTDB): domain Bacteria; phylum Pseudomonadota; class Gammaproteobacteria; order Pseudomonadales; family Halomonadaceae; genus Halomonas. Next base: position 11,506 of record JAGXGN010000126.1, on the reverse strand, counting down.
ATAATCCAGCTAATATGTTTGACGGAGTCCTCGATGAGGTAGCTGTAGGGTCTGGCACTATAACCGCTTCGGAGGTATTAGACCTTCATAATCTTGCTATCGCATAATTCATCCCATTTGAGAGGTACATCCCATGTTCAAAGACAGCAACGGAAGAACACAATCGCACCGGGCTTGGCAGAATGAACTCGGGAAGTCTTTCCCCGCGGATAACCCGGAACAAGTGGGTCTGACTGAGGCCGTCAACACCTCACCGGGACTCACACTCGAACAGTTAGCTGATATACAAAAGCACCGGATCGAGGGGGACGCTCAGCAGGCCATGCAAGAGCCGATCACTGACAGCAACGGCATAACATGGGCCGGGGGTTTCGACAGCGCCATCAAGATCAAGATGGCGATTGATTTGACCGAGTTCCGCGGCCGCCCGCAGATCACCCTCTTCGACACCAGCGACGAGATGCACGATCTCAGTCTGGGCGCAGCGAGGCAGGTGGCGGCCCTGGTCGGTGAAGACTACCAAGTAAAACTCGGTATGCAGAAGGCCGCTAATCGGGCGCTGAAAGCCATCGACCTGAACGCTCCGGATGCCAAGGCGCAGATCGAGGCGGTGACGTGGGAGGCATGGCAGTAGAGATCGGAAAGAGGAGCGACCACCGAAGGTGCTGTAACACCCCCGGTGGCCACCAACCTGCAGCATGTGCCTGCAAGCCGGCCATGGCTCCCCACCTCGCGCGAGGCGGGATCGAGTCTAGGCCAAACGTTAGAGCGTTAGAAGGCTTGACATGGCAATGGACGAGATTCGCTGCACCCAGTGCAAACGCAAGCTGGCTCGGGCCAGCAGTTACGAACGTATAGAGATCAAGTGTCCGCGTTGTGGGCACCTTAACCAGAGAGCCGCGAGCTCCGGACCTTTGCCGAAGGAGGCAACTCGTGGCTAACCCGATCATTCCCTGGATGGGCGGTAAGCGCCGTCTGGCTGACCGCATCTTCCCGCTGATGCCCGATCACAAGTGCTATGTCGAACCCTTCGCCGGGGGCGCTGCGCTCTACTTCCTGAGGCCGGTACCTGCTGAAGTGGAAGTGCTCAACGACGTGAACGGTGAGCTGATCAACCTTTACCGCGTGGTGCAACACCACCTCGAGGAGTTCGTCAGACAGTTCAAGTGGGCGCTCTCCAGCCGTCAGGTCTTCGAGTGGCAGAAGATTACCCGGCCGGAGACGCTCACCGACATCCAACGCGCCGCGCGCTTCTACTACCTACAGCAGAATGCCTTTGGCGCCCGTATCGAGGGCCAGAGCTTCGGCACCGCCACCACCACACCCCCGGGACTCAATCTATTGCGTCTCGAGGAGACCCTCTCGGCGGCCCATCTGAGGCTTTCCGGCACCTTCATCGAGCACCTGACCTGGCAAGAATGCATCAGCCGTTATGACAGGGACCACACGCTGTTCTACATGGACCCGCCATACTGGCAGACTGAGGGTTATGGCGTCGGGTTTGGCATCGAGCAATACGAGGAGATGGCCGAGATCCTGATTCGGCTCAAGGGCAAGGCCATCATCAGCCTCAACGGCCACCCCGACATCCGCAGGATCTTCGCCGGCTACCACATCGAGACCACCGATATCCGCTACACTGTCGGCGGAGGCAAGGGCTCTGATGCCCGTGAGGTGCTGATCTTCAGCTGGGACGTCGAGGCCGAGCCGGCGGGGCTGTTTTAACGATCTATCGGGGATTTGTATGAGCTATACATCACAGTCTTTCTCTTCTGCTCGTCAATTACTGGAGTATTTGAACCCTCTCGATAGTGAGCTATGGCGTCCTGGCCAAACCATTTTCCGGGGCCAGCCAGAGTGTGACTTGCAGCTTTTGCCATCCATTCATAGGTTGGGTGGGCCGGTTACTGCAGCCAGGTTCTATGGAGATCCGGATATTTCATGCGAGCAGCAGGTCAACTTCGAAAAGCTCGTGCTTTTTGCCTTCCTGGAAGCTTGTGACCACTCGGGACTGAGTGTGCCTGGCGATTCCCTCGCTGTCCGAGGGAGAGCAACACAATTTGATGCGCTCGGCGAGGAATCCTCATGGCCGACACAGGATTTGCATGAGGTATTGGCGTTTGCCCAGCACCATGGCGTGCCGACCTGCTTGTTGGACTGGACGCGAAGCTCCTATATAGCCACCTACTTCGCGGCCTCTTCAGCCATGGGGCAGCTCAGGGACTCTGATAAGCATCTTGATGGGCATCTCGCTGTTTGGGTTCTAAGTACCCGAGCAACTGGCTTCGACATTATCCAGCCACCAGGGGGTACAAGTCCTTATCTAGCTGCTCAGTCAGGACTTTTTACTGTTTCACGCATCCATGAACCAGGATCCAACATTTTCTTGCCAACCTCGTTGGATCTGGATTCCAGAGTCAAGCCAGGGCCCGATGATTTATCTCATTTGCAACGACTGACCTTACCCAGGTCCGAAGCAGCAGATTTGCTGGAAGGATGCGCAAGGCTAGGGGTGACTGGATCTAAGCTATTTCCAGGCTATGAGGGTATAGCAAAAAGTGTTAGAGATTGGGCAAACGTCAACCACCGTGGATCGACACCTATCGAAGAAGCCCTTCGATACATTCTCTCCTAATGAACAGTGCCAAACATTTTGCAATTTCTTACGTTTAACTACCCTTTCACCAAGTGCCAAATATATCGCTAAGATGTGCCAATTCCGGCGCGCAGTTACAGAATTGGAACGGACACCAGACCTTACCCTGGTCACAACATGATCACAGAACGCGAAAAGGGCTTACGACGTTATCGTAAGCCCTTGAATTCATGGCGCGCCCGGCAGGATTCGAACCTGCGACCCTCGGCTTCGGAGGCCGATACTCTATCCAACTGAGCTACGGGCGCACGCTGCCCGACTTGGGTGCCGAGCGGTCGCCATCCTAACCGCAGGGCCGCTGGCTGTCCAGCAACTGGCCGCTGAAGTAGCCCTTCTCATGCCGAAGGCGTGGACAGGAGCATTTTCCAGCGCTCGGCGTTGCCGGTATACTCGATCACATTGGGTGTGACATGGGGTCTGCGGGATACCGAAGGTGGCTGGCAGATTTCGATTACAAGACTGTCAAGAGGTGGTGAGAGTGAAATCCAGCAAGCTGATCATGGGGTGCCTGTTCACCCTGGCCCTGACCACGGGCATGGCCGTGGCGCAGGAAGACGCGGCACGCGACGCCATCGCGGAACGTCTGGAACCGGTGGGTCAACTTTGCCTACAGGGCGAGGATTGCGGCACTGCAGTGGCCTCCGCCAGTGGCGGTAATTCAGCCGCCAATGCCGGCGGTGGCGACATCGACGGCGCTGGCATCTACAACAATGTCTGCATGGCCTGCCACGAGACCGGCGCCGCCGGCGCCCCGGTGCGCGGCGACGAGGCCGCCTGGAGCGAGCGCACCGGCAAGGGCATCGAGACCCTGCTGAGCCATGCCATCAACGGCTTCAACGCCATGCCGGCCAAGGGCGGCAACCCGAACCTGTCCGATGCCGAGGTCGAAGCGGCTGTCGCCTATCTGGTCGAGCCGGTGATGGAGGTCCCCAAGGCAGCCGCTGAAGAAGAGGCCCCCGCCGAGGAGATGGCCGCCAGCGATGACGCCACCTCAGGGCAGGCCACGGAAGATACTACCCAGATGGCCGAGGCCGACGCGAGTACCGATGGCAACGGTAACAGCCTGGACGGTGAAGCCCTCTTCGGCAGCAGCGGTTGTGTCGCCTGCCATGCCAGCGGCGCTGCCGGCGCCCCGATCGTGGGTAATGCCGAGGCCTGGGCGAGTCGCCTGGAGAAGGGAACCGAGGCATTGTATGCCAGTGCCATCAACGGTATCGGCGCCATGCCGCCAAAGGGTGGCAACATGGGTCTCTCCGACGAAGAGGTTCAGGCCATCGTCGACTACATGGTTGCCCAAGCCGAATAAGCCGGTCGGGCGACCGACGGGGCAGGGAGCGGGGCGCCTTTAGCCCAGCAAGGAACGCAGCCCCGCGATGGCGTCCTGGCCCCGGGCCTGCTTCTTCTCCGGGTCTTCCTTGTCGGCACGGCCTTCCCAGTCGAGATCATCGGCCGGCAATTCGTCCAGGAAGCGGCTGGGCGTGCAATCCATGAGCTCGCCATAAGTCTTGCGCTGCCGCGACAGGGTCAGGGTCAGGGTCCGACGCGCCCGGGTGATGCCCACATAGGCCAGGCGGCGCTCCTCCTCGACGGTGCCGGCCTCGATGGCGTTGCGATGGGGCAGCAGATCCTCCTCCAGGCCCATCAGGTAGACATGCGGGAACTCCAGCCCCTTGGAGGCATGCATGGTCAGCAGCTGTACGCGGTCGGAATCGTCCTCCTCGGCCTGCTGCTCGAGGATATCGCGCAGTACCAGCCGCGAGATGGCGGCCTCGACACCCTCGGTCTCGGTCTCCTCGCTGGCGGCGATATCTTCCGGATCGCCTTGCATCGACTTCTCGAGCTGGTCGATCAGGATCCAGATATTGCCCATGCGCCGCTCGGCGATAGTCGGCGCGCTGGCGTTCTGGTAGAGCCAGGCCTCGTAGTCCATCTCGCGCAGCATGTCGCGGATGGCGGCGATGGCATCACCGCCATCCATGCGCCGTCGCACGCCATCGATGAAATGGGTGAAGCGGCCCAGGCGTTCCACCGCCCGAGTGGGTAGCTGCTCGGCCAGCCCCAGCTCGTGGCAGGCGGCAAACAGCGACGTCCCGCGATCGGTGGCATAGTTGGCGAGTTTCTCTAGGGTACCCGGGCCGACCTCACGCCGCGGCACATTGACGATGCGCAGGAAGGCGTTGTCGTCCGCCGGATTGATCAGCAACCGCAGGTAGGCCATGGCATCCTTGATCTCGCCCCGCGAGAAGAAGGAGGTACCGCCGGAGAGCTTGTAGGGGATCTGGTAGTGCTGCAGCTTGAGCTCCAGCAGCCGGGCCTGGAAGTTGCCACGGTAGAGCACGGCGAAGTCGCGCCACTCGGCACGCTCCTTGATCCGCCGGGTGAGGATCTCGCCGGCTACCCGCTCGGCCTCGGCTTCCTCGTGGCGGTTGACCACCACGCGAATCGCCTCGCCATCGCCCATCTGCGACCACAGCATCTTCTCGTAGACGTGGGGATTGTTGGCGATCAGCGTATTGGCGGCGCGCAGGATGGTGCCGGTGGAGCGGTAGTTCTGTTCCAGCTTGATGACCTTGAGGCGCGGGAAGTCCTCCCCCAGGGTCACCAGGTTCTCGGGGCGGGCCCCGCGCCAGGCATAGATGGACTGGTCGTCATCCCCGACCACGGTGAAGGTCGTCCGCTCGCCCATCAGCAGCTGGACCAGCCGATACTGGCTGACGTTGGTGTCCTGATACTCGTCCACCAACATGTAATGGATCTTGCGCCGCCAGCGTGCCAACGCCTCCGGATCATCGCGCAGCAGCACCACCGGCAGCAGGATGAGATCGTCGAAGTCCACCGCATTGTAGGCCTTGAGGTGACGCCCGTAGGCCTCATAGATCCGCGCAGCGTAGTGTTCGTCCTCGCTTTCGGCGTGGGAAAGCGCCTGGCCGGGCAGCACCAGGTCGTTCTTCCAGGCCGAGATCCGGTGTTGAACGGCATTGATCGCCTCGGCATCGACCTGGGCGTCCTTGTTCATCAGGTCGCGCAACAGTGCCTTGGCATCCTCCGGATCGAACAGCGAGAAGCCCGGCTTGTAGCCCAGGACCTTGAGTTCGGCGCGGATGATGTTGAGCCCCAGGGTGTGGAAGGTGGAGACCGTGAGGCCATGGCCCTCCTTGCCCTTGAGCATCTCCCCCACCCGGGCCTTCATCTCCCTAGCCGCCTTGTTAGTGAAGGTCACCGCGGCGATCCGGCGGGCACTCATGCCGCATTCCTGCACCAGGTAGGCGACCTTGGTGGTGATCACGCTGGTCTTGCCGGAACCGGCCCCGGCCAGCACCAGGCAGGGGCCGTCGATGTAGCGCACGGCGTCTTGCTGGCGGGGATTCAGCGCGGCCAGGCGTTGCTTGATCGACATCGATTACTCCTTGGCACCCGGAAAACCCAGCTGACGCCAGGCCTCGTAGACCACCACTGCACAGGCATTGGACAGGTTCAGGCTGCGACTCTCGGCCAGCATGGGAATGCGCAGGCGCTGCCCCGCCGGCAGCGCATCCAGCATCGCCTGGGGCAGGCCGCGGGTCTCGGGGCCGAACACCAGGGCGTCGCCTTCACGGTAGGACGGCTCGTGGTAGCCGGTGCGACCGCGGGTCGAGACCGCAAGAAGACGGACCGGCGCCACCGCCTCGAGGAAGCCTGGCCAGTCGGCGTGCACCGCGACTCGCGCCCATTCATGGTAGTCGAGCCCGGCACGGCGTAGCCGCTTGTCATCCAGTTCGAAGCCCAGCGGCTCGATCAGGTGGAGGCGAAAGCCGGTATTGGCACAGAGACGGATGAGGTTGCCGGTGTTGGGGGCGATCTCCGGCTCATAGAGGACCACATCGAGCATGGCGGCATCAGGTCGCCACGCCATAGCGGTCACGATAGGCACGAATCGCCTCGGCGTGCCCCTGCAGTGACTCGCCGGCATGGCTTTCCAGGTACTCGAGCACCATGTCCAGGGTCACGATGCTGATCACCGGCATGGCGTAGCTGGCCTCGACCTCCTGAATGGCACTCTGCTGCCCACTGCCGCGTTCCTGGCGGTCCAGGGCGATGACTACCCCGGCGGCCCGGGCGCCCGAGCCCTGGATGAGGTCCATGACCTCGCGGATCGCGGTGCCGGCGGTGATGACGTCATCGATGATCAGGATGCGGCCCGCGAGCTCGGCACCGACGATGCTGCCGCCCTCGCCGTGATCCTTGGCCTCCTTGCGGTTGAAGGCATAGGGCAGATCGCGGTCATGGTGGTCGGCCAGGGCCACCGCCGTGGTGGCGGCCAGGGGGATCCCCTTGTAGGCGGGACCGAATAGCAGGTCGAAGGCCAGCCCGCTGTCGGCGATGGCCCGGGCATAGTAGCGACCCAGGCGCGCCAGGGCGCCACCGGTACGAAACAGGCCGGCGTTGAAGAAGTAGGGGCTGACCCGGCCGGACTTCAGGGTGAAGTCACCGAAACGCAACACCCCCTGCTCGATGGCGAAGGCGATGAAGTCTCGCTGGTAGGGTTGCAGCTTGCTGTCGGGTTGGCTGGACACGCCGGGAAGCTCCTCCTCGGATTCTTGCCTATCAAGGATATGGGCAAAGGTCATTTACCCAATCGCCCAAACGTCGGGTATCATACAGGCGCGACGCAAAAGGGACTATGTATGAAAATCGCCACCATCAATGTCAACGGCATCCGGGAGGCGGTCGGCCGGGGCTTTCTCGACTGGCTGGCCGACCAGGACGCGGACGTCGTCTGCGTACAAAACCTCAAGGCCAAGAGCTTCGAGCTCGACGACAGCATCCTCTACCCGGAAGGGTATGAAGGCTACTTCCTCGATGCCGAGCAGGATGGCTTCTCTGGCGTCGGGCTCTATTGCCGAAAGATCCCCAAGGCGATCATGTATGGCCTGGGATTTCCGCAGTGCGACAACGAGGGCCGCTTCCTGCAGGCCGACTACGATCGCTTCAGCATCGCCAGTTTCCTGATGCCCGATGGCAGCGATCCCGCCGCCAAACAGGCCTTCATGAGCCAGTGCCAGGATTACCTGGCCAAGATGGTACGCAAGCGCCGCGAGTACATCATCTGCGGCACCTGGCACATCGCCCACAAGACCATCGACCTGGCCAACTGGACGGACAACCAGGCCACCTACGGCTTCAGGCCCGAGGAACGCGCCTGGATGGACCAGACCTTCGGTCCCACCGGCTTCATCGATACCTTCCGCGAGATCAACCGCGACGCCGGCGAGTACACCTGGTGGCCGAAACTCGATCAGGAAGTCCCGCGCTCGCGTCAGGAAGGCTGGCGCATCGACTACCAGGTGGTGGGCCCCAACTTGCGGCGCCATGTGATCGATGCCTGGATCGACTATGACGCGACCTTCTCAGAGTTCGCTCCCCTGATCGTCGAGTACGACCTGACGATCTGACCGGATTCACTGCGTCGCCGTTGCAAAGTCCTGACACCGACCTCGCCAGCCGGATGGTGCCAGGAGCGGCCAGAGCCATGTTGCTCAGGAGCCTAGCGGCGAATCCCCAGGGCCTCGCGCTGATGATCGAACAACTGGGCGCCCGCCTTCTCGGCCAGGTCGAGCATGGCGTCGAGTTCCTTGCGACTGAAGGCCGCCGTTTCCGCCGTGCCCTGCACCTCGATCAGGCCCCCGCCTTCGGTCATCACCACATTCATGTCGGTACCGGCCGTGCTGTCCTCGGGATAGTCGAGATCGACCACCGGCGTACCGCGGAACATACCCACCGACACCGAGCTGACCAGCTGCCGGAAGGGGTCGGACTTGATCTTCTTCTCCCGCTGCAGGAAGCGGATGGCGTCGACCAGCGCCACACAGCCGCCGGTGATCGAGGCGGTACGGGTGCCGCCATCGGCCTGGATGACGTCGCAATCCACGGTGATGGTGAACTCGCCGAGCTTCTTGAGATCCACCGTCGCGCGCAACGAACGACCGATCAGCCGCTGGATCTCCAGGGTACGCCCGCCCTGCTTGCCCTTGGTGGCCTCGCGACCGCCGCGGGTATGCGTGGCCCTGGGTAACATCCCGTACTCCGCAGTGATCCAGCCCTGGCCCTTGCCGCGCAGGAAACGCGGGACTCCGGCCTCAACGCTGGCGTTGCACAGCACCCGGGTATCACCGAACTCCACCAACACGGAGCCCTCGGCATGGCGGGTATAATCGCGAGTGAGTCTGATCTCGCGGGGCTGGTCGGGCTGTCGTCCACTGGGGCGCATAGAACCTCTGGTCGGTCGGATTGAAGGGATCGGCCGTCCTGGCCGGGGCCGCCATTCTACACCCTGAATCGAGTACACTGGCCCTCCGCCCGCCGGATATCCCAGGAGTTGCCATGACTCACAGCATGACCGCCTTCGCCCGCCAGGCGCATGAGGCCGATTGGGGCCGGCTGGAGCTCGAGCTGCGCTCGGTGAACCAGCGCTATCTGGAGCCCCATTTTCGCCTGCCCGAGAGTCTGCGCGACCTGGAACCGGCATTTCGTGAGGCACTGCGCAAGACCCTGGCCCGAGGCAAGGTGGAATGCAGCCTGCGCTTCGAACCCGCCAGTCAAGATGGCCGGCTCGCCGTCAGCCCGGAACGCCTCGAGGCATTGGCCGTCGCCCTGACGGAAATACGCCATGCCGTCCCCGGCGCCCCGATGCCCGATGCCCTGGCACTACTCGAGCACCCCGGGGTTCTGGACAGTGACGGTACCGACATGGAGGACGTCAAGCAGGAGGCGCTGGCACTGTTCCAGGCCGCCCTGGACGACCTGGTGGCCGGCCGTCGCCGGGAAGGCGACAAGCTCGCCGTAATCATCCACGAGCGGCTCGCCGCGGTGAATGCCCAGATCACCGAGGTTCGCCGCCTGATGCCGGAGATCCTCGAGCGCCAGCGCAGCCAGTTGCTGGAGCGCCTGGAAGCGGTGCGTGCCGAACTCGACCCCCAACGCCTCGAGGCCGAACTGGTGCTGCTCGCCCAGAAGGCCGATGTCGACGAGGAACTCGACCGACTGGCCACGCATGTCGCCGAGGTGGAGCGCCAGCTGGAGCAGAAGGGACCGATCGGTCGACGCCTGGACTTCCTGATGCAGGAACTCAACCGCGAGGCCAACACCCTCTCATCCAAGTCGGTCGTCGCCAGCACCACCCGCAGCGCGGTGGAACTCAAGGTACTGATCGAACAGATGCGCGAACAGATCCAGAACATAGAGTGATGTCTACGTCGATCTATGAAAGCCTACAACCCATTGTTTTTGAATAATAAAAAAGCAAAGTTTGTCTACGGCAGTCTACGTAAATGCACTAGCGGCGACGACCCCGTTGCAGAGCGCAAGCGTGATGAGCAGATAACCATCCGCACCATCCAGGATCTCTTCAACGATTGGTATCAAGATCTGGAGAAGCGCCTCAAGCATCCCAACATCCCCAAGCGAGTCTTCGAAAGGGACGTCGCGCCCTCCATCGGCCACCTCACGCTGGATAGCGTTACCCCCATGGATGTACGTGCCATCGTCAGGAAAGTAGCAAGCAGCGGCCGCCCCACGATCGCAAACGACGCCCTGATGTACCTCAAGCAGCTATTCAATCACGCCATCAAGTTGGGGCTGCTCACCTACAACCCGGCATCGGCCTTCAATTTGAACGATGCCGGCGGCATCGAGAAAAGCCGCGACAGAGCCCTGAACCTCGATGAGATTCGCCTGGTTTTTCAAGTCTTCAGGAACAATAGCGACAGCTTCACCCGCGACAACTACCTCGCCTGCGCGCTTCTGCTCGCCCTGGGGGTACGCAAGACTGAACTGACCGAAGCCCAGTGGTCAGAATTCGACCTAGAGAACGAGCAATGGGAGCTGCCTGGGGAACGCAGCAAGTCAGGTGTCGGGATTGTCATCCCCCTCCCACCGCAAACCATGGCCTGGCTGGAGGAGCTCAAGATTCGCGCCTGCGGTTCGCCCTACGTCTTTCCCAGCCGTCGCAGCAGCAAGCGGCCACACATGGGTAAGGACACACTGAATCGCGCCATTGCCAAGCTATTTGGCCACGAACCAGGCAACAATAAGCCCCAACCCGTAAACAGGATGGGTGAGATCACCGAATTTACCGTGCACGACCTGCGACGCACCTGCCGCAGCCTGCTGGCTGCCGCTGGCGTGCCGGGGCATGTCGCGGAGCGCTGCCTGAACCACAAGCTCAAGGGCGTAGAAGGCATCTACGACCGCCACGACTACTTTGATGAAAGGAAGGAGGCCTTGGCCAAGGTGGCAGAGTTGGTTGAGCCTGCCATCAGCGGTGCGCCAAAGGCAGGTTCCGAAGACGATGGACAAATTGCGAGGGCATAAGCACACCTACTAAGCGGCGGTTTGAAGGTTCGAATCCTGAAGAGGTAGCTTCCCGCAGCCCGGCCTCAGAGTGCCTGAGACGATCCTGAGGAGCTTCCCGCCCTGAGTTGTAAAGCGAGACAACAATCGGTGTAAAGAAGCATCAGCGTATCGAGGCGGCTACAAGCGCTGGAAGACCAGATGTAGTACCTGCCGCACTACCCCGGCCTCTCATGGCCACCAGCCTCACAGCCGACCCAGCCCCTCATCTAGCGGGGATCTTTATATCCGCCTCGACCCTTATATATCGAAAGGCGTCGACGCATGAATCGGGCAGGCGCTGAGCATATTGGAGCATCGTTGGTGGCGGTCTGAATAGATTTACCTGATTACTCATCTTAATCAGCCGTCAGGCCAGTATTGATCTACACTGAAAGTGTTCGAAAGGTCAAGGAGTTAGCGCCATGGCTCGCAATCCCATCCAGTTCCAGTCCGGTCTGTCACTGCCGGCCTTCCTCGAGC